>NZ_JABAFQ010000002.1 GCF_012843705.1 Fusobacterium sp. FSA-380-WT-3A
TATTTAATTTTTCCCCCCCCCCCCCCCCGTACTATTTTTAGACTTTTGTCCTGTTATTGTCAAATAATTATCTAAACTATCTTTAAAATTATCTTTATAAATAAAATCTTTTCCTGTATTATAAGGAGGGTCTATATAAATCATTTTTATCTTTCCATAATATGATTTTTGTAGAAGTTTTAACACCTCTAGGTTATCTCCCTCTATATAAAGATTTTCTGTACTTTCCCACTCTTTTGATTCTTCTTTTGATGGTCTTAATGTTCCAGTACTTGTTTCTTGAGCTATTTTTCTTGCTTGTGTCTTTCCTTTCCAAGTGAAAGAATATCTTTCTTTATCTTCTTCTATTTTCTCTCCTAATAATTGTTTTAAAACCTCAAAATCAATTTTATTTTCTGTAAATATTTCTGGAAAGATTTGTTTTAGTTTTTCTACATTATCTTGGACTATATTCATGCTTGTTCCTTGTAATTTTTCCATTAGTTATCTCCTTCTTCTTTTAATTCAGCTATAAAATTTTGTATTTCTATATTTTGATTATAAGTAGCTTTTATTTTTTCTATAAGTTCTCCATTTGAATTTTTTAATAACTTTAAACCTTTTCTAAACTCACTACATTCTAATATAAATTTTTTAACCTCTTCTGTATTTATATATGGTAGTATTAATAATTTTATTAATTTATTGTAATCATCTTTTCTACTCTGCTTTTTAAAATTCTCTTCATCAAAATAGAAAAATTCTGTTTTTTCAAAAATTTTATAGAAAAATTTAAAAATATCTAAATCGATATTATTTTTTTCTAAAATTTTATCTTTTATATCATTATTAATTGTACTTTCTAAATGTACAATAGGTATTTTTTCTAATAATTTATTTAAAATATTTTTATAATTTTCACTTAAATTAGTTGGATTATCAATAATATGTATTAATATTTTTTTTACTTCCTCTATTACTGAAAAATCTATCTTTAAATTTGGATTATCTATAATTATTTTATAAATATTCGACAAATCATAATTTTTACTTTGATATTCTTGAAATAAAAATTTCATTTTATTTTCTTGATTAAAATATTTAACAAATAATTCTTGTAAGTATTTTACTAATTTTAAATCAAAGCTTTGAGAATCCGATACTAAATTTTTTAATGATGAATTGTTATTTATATCTGTATAGTCTATATCTAAATTTGGATTATAAAATTTATCTAGTACTTCAAAAAAATCTTTCTTTAAATCATTAGGAATAAGAACTTTAATTTTATAATATTCTTTTATTGCATTCTCTATGTCTAAATACATTATATTTTTTTCTTTAAGAAGTATCTCTATAATTCTATTAGAAAAGTTTCTATTACCATGTTTTTTTAATTCCAAAATTAGCTTATCAATTTCAATATAATTAATAAGAATCTTTTCTATTTCTTTAATATCATTATATGGTATAGAATCTAAAATATAACTAAAATTAGAAATATAAGAAGCTTGATTTATATTATAACTTACATAAGTTAAAATTAAACTTATTATGTAATATTTTTCTTTTCCAAAACTATTATAATTAGAGGATAATTTTGAAAGTTGATTACTTAATACATCTCTATTAAAATTTATTCCTAAATTTAATCCTTTTTCTTGATTTTTAATTACTAATTCTGTAAATACTTTATATTCATTTAAAGTAACCTTATTTTCCCTATCTTCTTGTATTCTTAGAGCTAAATTTTTTTTCAATTCTAAAAAATTATATTCAGATAATAAAATTTCTAAATTTATCATATCGTTTGTATTAAAAGAATTTAAATAGCTAAATAAATACTCTTCCATATTGTTTGTATTAAAAGAAATACCATAGTATAGGTAACTATTTTTAAATTCTTCTAACATTTGAAAAAATATTTTAGATTCATATTCTCTCACTTTTATATATTCACTAAAAACATAATTTTTCTCTTTCATATAATTTTCAAGTTCTTTCAATTCATTACATAATGATTTTATATTTTGAGTTTCATCTCCACTATAAAAATCAATAGAAAGTAATTTTTTTAAAATTTTTTCTTCTTTATGATTACATTTTTCTAATAAAATTTTATGATAATCTTGAAAACTAAAAATTTTCTCTTCATTTTCAAAACAATTAAAAAGAGAATTTGAAATAAAACGATTAATATTTTGGTTTTTGATAGCAATTAAAGCTTTTCTATATATTCCTTGAAGTTCTCCTTCTCCATATAAATCAGTAATTACTTTCTGTAAAACTTCATTAAATCCATTTACTTTACTTTGTTCATCTATTTTAGAAAAATCCCCATTTTCTAAATTTTTTATCATTTCTCTTTCTAATAATACTTGAACAGCGTTTTTTTCATCTATTCCAAAATATAGAGCTAGGATTTTTTTATCAGTATCATCTCCTAGTATCCTTCTATATTTAGAAAATTCTTCTCCATAAAAATAATTTGGAAAGTCCGACTGTATTTTTTCTTTAATTAAAACAAAAAAAGAAATATATTTTAATTCGATATTTGTATGAATAGAGTTGAGAACTTTTAATTCATTTATAAAATTTTTTATTCCTCTTGGAGTAATTTTTTCAATATTCTTATTGTACAAAGTTCTAATGATATTTTTCTCTTCTTCATTAATGCTCGGAAAGATTATTTCTAAATTTTCATTAAAATAATTTTTCCAATCAACTAATACAGGAGGAGTAACATTATATACTACTGGAAAAGTTTTTTCTATAATTCCTTCATTAACTTCATTATTATTCCCTTTAAAAGCAGTTAAGATATGTTTTTTAGAAAAAGGAATTATAACAAATATATTATTATAATCATCTTCAGAAAAAAAGGTATGAATAGATGACCACACTTCCTTTACCTTATTTTCTTGTAACCTATCTATATTATCATAAATAACAATAAGTTTTTTCTTATTTTTCCTTAAGGTATCATCTATACCTGTCATCCATTCTTTAAATTGTCTAACTGTTGGTTCTTTTGTAGAGGTAATAGTTTCATAATCAGTATTTAAAGTTTTTCCTTTATATAGATATATTAAATCTTCAAGTTTAATGTTTTTTTTGTCTATCAATTTTTGTTTGAGAAAATAGATAACTATTGAAATTAATCCTATCCAAAAAAAGATATTATTACAAAAAATCTCATAAATTAATTTATTCTTAAATCCAACTATTTGAGAAATATCATATAATTTTATTGTAGCATTTAAGTATAATACAACTGAAATAAAAATGATAATATTACTAAATTTTGGAATTTCTTTTTGCTCAGTTTTTGTTTTTGTTGACAAAAGAGAATCTAATTTTTCTTTCCAATCTTTATGATTAAAATTATTTTTCATTATTTCGGTTAAATTTTCTAAAAAACTTCTTCTTTGTAAGTCTTCTTGATGTCCCCAAGCATCATAAGTATAAAAAATATATTCTTCTTTACTTAATTTATTTTCTAGAAGTTTTACTATATTTGATTTTCCACTCCCCCATTCTCCTTCAAGACCAATTAGTTTTATTTCATCTTTTTTTATAGTTTCAGCAATAACATTAACTATTTTGGTGTGTGCTTGTGATTGAAAAGAATCTATCCCTTCTGGTTTATCTGATAAAAAATTCATTATATAATTTTTCCCTCCCTATTTTTTAATAAATTATTCTCTTGTCTTTAAATAACTTTTCTAATTCTTCTATAAATAAAAATAAAGATTTTGAAGAATTAAATTCTATCTCTGCCTTCCCAGATTTATTTTTAAATTTAATTTTTCCTATTTCATTTAAAGGTGTGGATTCAAATTTAATATTATCTCTACCATAGTTTTCTCCTTCTCTCATATCTCCAAAATGAGCTAAAGAGTTTCTAAATATTGTTAGAAGATGTCTTAATTTTACATTTCTTAATTCGACTTCTTCTCCATTTTTCTTATAGTTTACTCCTTCTATATTTTTACCAAATTTAAAAGCTAAACTTGAATAAAAATTAGATTGAGCTACTATTATAATCCCATATAAACAGTTTATTAAAAAAGTAACATCGTAATCAAATTCTTTATATCTTTCTGCTAATTTAAAAGTTCTCTTAAAAAATTCTTGTTCTACTTTAGTTATTGGATATTCCATATCTTTCTCCTACTATTTAATTTTTATTTAAAATTCTATCTCTTTCTTTTATTTTTTCCAATAATTTTCCTTGTATTTCTGCCACTCTATTTATTTGAGTTTCTTTTTTTCTTTCTTTTTTTAATTCTTCTATTTCTTTATTTAGTTTTTCTATTTTATCTATATCTTCAGATTTTATATTTTTATTACTATCTAAATTTTCATTCAAATTCAGCAATCTTATTTTCTCTATAATATTTTCATAAAATAATTTTAAATTAGTAGAATCTAATTTTTTATAATCAAACTCTTTTAAATGTTCATCTTCCTCATTTATCCATCTACTATTATAGATTTCATCTAAAATAACTTTATTATTTGTTATTCTTTTTCTTACTCCTGATATTAAAAATTCATTTTCAAATTTTAAAACAACTAAAGTTCCTTTAGGTATAAGTTCATGTAAAAGTTTAGAAATTATATTCTCTTTTCCCTTATTTCTTAAAATAATTTCTATAAAATTTATCTCTTTATATTTTTCTTCTCCATTTACATATTCAGCTATATTAGTATTTTTATTTGTTAATAAATAAGAAAGTATTATTTTTTCTACATTTTCTATAAAAATTCTTTTTAATTTTTCATCAGCTTCAGATTCATTATAAATTAACTCTTTAGATATATTTTTTTCAAATTTACATTCATTTAGAAGATTAAAAAATTTCATTTTCCCACCTCTTATTTTATCACTAAAAATGATATCAATTCAAAATCATCCATATTTTGTACTGATTTACTTAAGATAGTTTCATCAAAACTAAATAAACTTTCTATTCCTTTTTCTTCTTCTTTCCCTACAATATTTTCAACAGTTTTTTCTAAGAAATTAGTAAATTTTTTCATATCTTTTGCATTTTTAGTCTCTTTATTAAATTCATTTATTAAATCAGGATATAGTCTTTTCTCCCCGCTACATACTTTCTTATAAATATCTAATATTTTTTTACTTTGAATAAAATTCAACAATACTTCTCCATTATCTTTTACATAAACTAGGAAATACGGATTTAAAGTATTATATTCACTTGGTTTTATATCTTTATTTATTTGTTTTAAGCAAAAGATAACTCCCTTTTCAGCTTCTTCAAAATTACTTTTTGCAATAGCATACATTCCTGTTGGAGCTTTCTCTAGTACTTCTTTATGTTCTTTCATGTAGTTTACTAAATCCATTTTAAAATCATTAAAAGTTAAATCTGTAATTGAAATTCCTCCACTAATATCTTCTAAATCAACTACTTGGTCTTGTAATTGTTTTAATTGTTTTTTTCTATATTCTAAATCATTCATTTCTCCATTATCTACAATTACATTTTCTTCTCCAGTAGCAGACATATCAAGCATTACCATTCTTCCACTTACTCTTGTTTCTAAGTGAATATATTCATCTAATTCCATATTAGGCCAAAAATTTACAAGTTGTATTACATCATTTTTAGAACCTATTCTATCTATTCTTCCAAATCTTTGAATTATTCTAACTGGATTCCAATGAATATCATAGTTTATTAGATAATCGCAATCTTGTAAGTTCTGTCCTTCTGATATACAATCAGTTGCTATTAATAAATCTATTTCTTCTTTTCCCTCTTCTTCTCTTCCTTTAGATTTTGGTGAAAAGTTTACAAGTATTTTATTAAATTCTCCTTTTATACCTTTCAAATTAGTTTTAGGATTATCACTTCCAGTAACTAATGCTGTATAAATTCCTAATTCTTTCAAAACGTATTCTGAAATATTTTCATATAAATATTTTGCTGTATCTGAAAAAGCAGTAAAAACTATTACTTTTTTATTATTTTCATTAATTGGATTTTCAATTTTATCTTTTATTAATTTTTTTAATTCTCTTAATTTTTCATCTCTATCTACATTTATCTTGAAAGCCTCTTTTAAAATTTTTTCAAGGATAGCCCTATCTCCTTCTAATTCGGCTCTCCATTTTATTTGGTCTATATCTTTTAATAAAACTTTTACATTTTTACTTCCAATTAAAATACTATCTAATCTATTATCATCTATATCAATATCATCTATATCAAAATTTTCTACTATATCTTCACAATTATCTAATTTTTTCAAAGCCAAATCTATATTTTTCAAAATTCTTGAAATTGTTATACCAAAAGAATATATTGAGCTTTCCATTCTTTTTAAAATATTTATTCTCATTAAATTAACTAAACTTGTTTCTCTGTCTATTTGCTTAAATATAGATTTTCCTGTATTAGTATCATATTTTTTACTATACTCATTTACTTTACTTGGCAAAATATATTTCATTGGAGAATAAATAGCCAAATTTAGCATTCTTATCATTTTATTTATTTGTGATAGTTCCATAAATTCTTTTTTACTATCTATATCAGCTTTTATATTTATAGGTTTTAGTCTTTCTGGAAATTTTCCTATATTTGTAATATCATAATATTTTTGAATATGTTTTCTACTTCTTGCAATGGTTACCATATCCAAAAGCTTAAAATAATCTGTTTCTAACATTTCTAAAAGATTTTCTAAATTTTTATTTTCATCTGAAAGTTCATTCCATTTATTAAAAGACATTTGAGCTTTTCTCAAAGTTTGTTCTATACTTCTTATTCCAGATTGAGATAAAGCAAAATCATTTCCTTCTGTAGCAAAAGCAATCTGATTTTTTAAATCATTCATTCTATTATTTACTGGAGTAGCTGATAACATCAAAACTTTTGTTTTTACACCTTTTTTTATCACTTGATTCATAAGTCTTGAATATCTAGTTTCTTTATCTTCTTTTTTATTGTTATTATTTCTAAAATTATGAGATTCATCTATTACAATCAAATCATAATTTTCCCAATAAATTTGTTCTAAATTAATTTCTCCACTATATCCTGAATATCTTGATAAATCTGTATGATTTAATACATCATAATTTAATCTATCTTTTTCTAAAATATTATCTCTTCTATTTCCTTTATACATTAACCAGTTTTCTCTTAATTTTTTAGGACATAATACCAAAACTCTATTATTTCTTGATTCATAATATTTTATAACTGCCAAAGCTTCAAAAGTTTTTCCAAGTCCTACAGAATCTGCTAATATACATCCATTATATTTTTCTAATTTATCAATAGCACCTAATACACCATCTCTTTGGAAATTATATAATTTATTCCAAACTATACTTTCTTTAAATCCTGTTTTTGTTTTTATTATGTCTTTTTCTGATAAATCATTTAGATAATTTTTGAAAATATTATAAATGGTTACAAAATACATAAATTCAGGAGTGTTCTCTTTATATACCACTTCCAAACTTTGTAAAAGATATTCCTTTACATCTTTAGCTTTATCTTTATCATTCCAAAACATATTAAATTGATTTAACATCTGTTCTGTATATAAAGTATTTTTTATATATGAATTCATTTCTATTTTAGTTGAAGGGACTAATCCTAATCCTCCAGAAGTAAAATCTGAACTTCCTATAATACAAGAACTTTCTTCATTTTTATTTTCCATTAAATACATTTTTTGTGGTAATGGATATTCTTCATCATAAGCCCTTACTTCTACTTTCTTTCTTACCCACTCAGCACATTCTTTAGCTATCTCTGATTGTTTAAGTTCATTTTTTAGTTTCATTTCATATCTATCACCAGCTAAACCTCTTTCATAACTTCCACTTAATTTAAATTCTCTATTTATATCTTTTTTATTTTTTACAAAAGTTGGTTCTGAAAATAAAAGTCTTAAACTATCTATTTTATTTAATTCTTTTCTTAATTCTTCATAAGCATAGATAGTAAAATATGCTGAAATAATTGAAAGTCTAGTTCCTGATTTTATATTTTCTCTTAATTTATCTACTACTTTTCCTTGAGTTTTATTATCTAATATTTCCATCTTTCCCACCTATTTATAATTCTTTCATTTTTCTCTTATCTCTCTTATTTTACCACATTTCTTTTGTAAATATAAGTAAAAACTCTTTTCTCTTGTTTTTCTTTACAACTTTTATTACTTATAACTTACAATTTTTTATTTTTTTCTATCTTTATCAGTTATAACTTATAAAAAAGTATTTTTTGACATTTTTATCAGTTACAACTTATAAAATTTTTTCCACAAAAAAAGAGTTATTATAAAATTTACAATAACTCTTTAAAAATTTCTTATCTTAAATATTCTTTTTGAAGTCTTTCAATTTCTCCTCTTACTTCTAATTCTTCTAAAACAAAATTAATTGTATTTAATAAGTGTACTTGGTCTTTAGCCACTAAATATCCCATTTGACTTTTTGTAAATGGTTTATCTACACTAGCACCCTCTAATTTTTTATTATTTTTTTCATAAGTGATAGCTTCAGGAGTTTCAGTTACCATTACATCAACTTCTCCTTTTTCTACAGCTACAGGCACATCCAAATTATTTTTATAACGAATAATAGTTGCATTAGTTAAATAACTATCAGCAAACTTTTCATTAGTTCCGCCAATATTTACTCCAACTTTTACACTTGGTTTATTAACTTTTTCAATACTATCATATTTTTTTTCTTGTCCTTTTCTAACAAGGAAACATTTTCCAAACACTAAATACCCTTTTGTCATTTCTCCTTCAACTTGTCTTGCTACAGTTCTTGTTATTCCACCCATTCCTATGTCATATTTTCCTTTTTTCAAATCTTCTAACATAGTTTTCCAAGTTGTTGGAACAAACTCTACCTCTACACCTAATTCTTTTCCAATTAATTTTGCCACTTCTATATCATAACCACTATATTCCCCATCTTTTAAATAGGTAAATGGCTTATAATCTCCTGTTGTTCCCACTCTTAAAACTTTATCTTTCATAATAGTTTTTACATTATCCTTTCCATACCCTAAAGTACAACAAAGTAACATCATTATCATTGCTAAAATCTTTTTCATATAATCTCCTCCCCCTCAAATTTTATATGAAATAATTATAGCAATAGTTAATTAATTTTTGTAGAGAACAATTTTTTTAATTATCTGTTCGGAAATTTTTTACTTTAAAAACATCTCTTCTAAATATTTAGCCTCACCATCTTCATTATTTGTTCCTATTACTTCACAATCAGGTAATAATTCTTTTAATTTTTTATCTCCATTCCCCATTATGATTCCTTTACCAACAAAAGAAAGCATTTCATTGTCATTAAAAGCATCACCAAAAGCCAATATTTCATCAGCTTTGATATTTTCATGCTTCATTATTTCTAAAATTCCCTCTTTTTTATTTGTTGATATATCCATTATCTCCAAACAACTTGGGTGTGATGTAGTAATATTTACTTTTCCCTTAAACCACTCATCTTCTAACATCTCTTTTTCTAATTTTTCAATTTTTTTATAGTCATCACAATAGAAAAATACTTTCTCTATCTTTTTATTTTTAAATTCCTTTAAATCTGATTCTATTGGAGAAAATTTTGATTCTACATGATATTCACCAAAAGCCTCTATCATTTTTTGAGTGTACCATTTATCTTTATAGTAAATATTTCTTGAAATCTCATCATCTATTTTTAATTCTATTAATCTTTTTGTTATCTCACTATTCATATTTGTATTTCCAATTTCATTTCCATTTTTATCATGAATAAGAGAACCATTTCCAGAAATTAAATAAGACCCTACTCCCACTTGTTTAAAGAAAAATTCTGCATCCTTAAAATGTCTCCCTGTGGCTATAGAAAATTTTACTCCTGTCTCTGTTACTTTTCTTATAATATCTATTGTATGTTTAGATATTTTATGCTCTGAATTTAAAAGAGTTCCATCCAAGTCCGATACTATCATTTTGTATTTCATTTGTCCCTCCTTATTTTAGAAAAAGGTGACTTTAAAAGCCACCTTTTTTATTGCTTATTAATACATATTTTTTGACTCTTCACCTTTTATAATCTTAACAATTCTACTTGTTCCTAATCTATTAGCTCCAAGCTCCATGAATTTCTTAGCATCATCAAGAGATGAGATTCCACCAGCAGCCTTTATTTTTACATCTTTTCCTACATATTTTTTCATAAGTGCCACATCTTCAAAAGTAGCTCCCTTTGTAGAAAATCCTGTAGATGTTTTTATATATTCAGCTCCTGCTTCAGTTACTATTTCACACATTTTTATTTTTTCCTCTTCTGTTAAAAGACAAGTTTCAATAATAACTTTTAAAATTTTTCCATTACAAGCTTCATGAATAGCTTTAATTTCATTTAAAACTTTTTCATATCTTTTATTTTTTACATCTCCAATATTGATAACCATATCAATTTCAGAAGCTCCATTTTCTATTGCATCCTTTGTTTCAAATACTTTTACAGCTGTTGTAGAATATCCATTTGGAAAACCAATTACTGTACAAATAGGTAATTTGTCTCCTACATATTCTTTAGCTTCTTTTACATAAGAAGCTGGAATACAAGCTGAAGCAACTTCATATTTTATTCCATCATCTAATATTTGTTTTATCTCTTCCCAAGTAGCTGTTTGAGTCAAAAGTGTATGGTCTACTATTTCTAAAATTTCTTTATTATCCATTTTCTCCCTCACTTACTTTTTATTTTTTTGTAGCTTCCCAATCTTTTAAGAATTTTTCAATTCCAGCATCTGTTAATGGGTGTTTTATCATACCTTGAATTACTTTGAAAGGTAAAGTTCCTATATGAGCTCCAGCTTGAGCAATTTCTTCTACATGATAAGGATTTCTTATACTTGCTCCTATAATTTCAGTAGTAATTCCATGTTTATCAAAAGTTTCTCTTATTTTTTTAATAAGTTCTACTCCACTTACACCTGTATCTTCTAATCTTCCAATAAATGGACTTACAAATGAAGCTCCAGCTCTAGCTGCTAATAAAGCTTGATTTAATGTAAAGATTAAAGTCAAATTTGTTTTTATTCCTAATTCTTTAAATCTCTTACAAGCTTTTAACCCTTCAAAAGTTGTAGGTAATTTTATTACTACATTTTTATGTATTTTTGCTAATTCAATTCCCTCTTCTACCATTTTATCAGCTTCTAAGGATAATACTTCAGCACTAATTGGTCCATCTACTATATTAGTAATTTCTGTAATTATTTTTTTAAAATCTCCATTTTCTTTTGCTACAAGTGATGGATTAGTAGTAACTCCAGCTAAAATCCCATAACTTTCAGCTTCTCTTATTTCATCAATATTTGCTGTATCTATAAATATTTTCATTATACACACCTCTATATCTCTATAATAATTCTTTTGCTTTTTTTACGATTTCCTCAGCTGTTAATTTATATTCTTCTCTTAAATAATCTAAAGTTCCAACTTGTCCAAATCTATCTTCTACACCTACTCTTCTCATTGGAACAGGATTATTTTCTACTAATACTTCAGCCACAGCACTTCCTAATCCACCTATGATATTGTGGTTTTCAGCTGTAACAAATCCTTTTGTTTGTTTTGAATATTTTATAATTAAATCTTTGTCTATTGGCTTTATTGTAAACATATCAATTACAGTAGCTTCAATTCCCTCTTCTAATAACATGTCAGCTGCTTTTAAAGCCTCTACTACCATTATTCCACAAGCTACTATTGTAACATCTTTTCCTTCTCTTAAAACTTTTCCTTTTCCAATTTCAAAAGTTTCATCATCATTATATATTTTGTATGAACCTTTTCTTACAGCACTTAAATAATGAATTCCATAAATATCTTTTATTTGTCTTAAGATATTTTTCATCATAGTAGTATCTGTTATAGACATAACTGTTGCTGTTGGTATTGTTCTCATTAAAGCAATATCTTCAAAAGAAGTATGAGTACCACCATTATGTTGTGTATATATTCCAGGGTCAGAACCTAATATTTTTATATTTGTTTTTGCATAAGCTCCTGATAAGAAAACTTGGTCAAACATTCTTCTTGTAGCAAATGGACTGAATGTATGAATAAAAGGAATATCTCCTACTAAAGAAAGTCCACTAGCCACTCCAACCATATTAGCTTCCATTATTCCACAGTTTATATAGTTTTCTTTATTAGATTTTGCTATTGAATTTGTTGAAATTGCTTCTGCTAAATCTGATTCAAGAACAAATACTCTTTTATCTTCATTTATCATTTCAACTAATGTTGTACTATATGCTTTTCTTAATTCTACGTTCTCTAATTCATATTTTGCCATTTTTTAATTTCCTCCTATTCAGCAGCCTCTAATTTTTCTATTTCTACTTTTAAAATTTCTTTCATTTCATCATTAAATCTAATGTGATGATTTGCTTTTAATTCTTCAAAATATTTAACTCCTTGACCTTTTACTGTATCAAGTACAATACATTTTGGAGCTCCTTCTACTTTTTCATTTACAGCTTTATCGATAGCCTCTACATCTGCTCCATTTACTTTTACAGTATGATATCCAAAACTTTCCATCTTTTTAACATAATCAAATGGATTACAAATTTCTTCTGTTGTTCCATCTAATTGTTTTTTATTATCATCTATAAATAATGTAAAGTTATCTAATTTGTTGTGAGCAGCAAATTGAATAGCCTCCCAACATTGTCCTTCATTTAATTCTCCATCTCCAACTATACAATAAACTTTTCTTTCACTATTTTTTCTTTTTAATCCAATAGCTACTCCTGTAGCCACAGAAATTCCTTGCCCTAAAGAACCTGTTGTCATGTCTATTCCAGGAGTAAGATTTCTATCTGGATGACTTGGTAATATAGTTCCATTGTTATTTAGTGTATTTAATACTTCTAAATCAAAATATCCTTTTAAAGCTAATGTTGAATATAGAGCTGGTCCAGCATGTCCTTTTGATAATACTAAGAAATCTCTATCTTCCATCTTAGGATTTTTTGGGTCTATCTTCATATTTGTATAAAGAACAGATAAAGTTTCTACTATTGACATAGCTCCACCTAAATGTCCAAATCCTCTATGTAACAACATTTTCAATGTTTCTTTTCTTATTTTATTACTAAATTTTTTCATTTCTACATATCTTTCCATATTTTTAGTATGCCCTCCTTAATTATTAAAGGCTATTTTTCAATAGCCTTTAATCAAAATTTTTATTAATTTTCTTTTTTATCTCTTGGGAAAACAAATGCTAAAGCTATAAATACAGCAAATACCACAAGAATTATATATTTATTAAAGTTTCCAGCTAGTACTCCTAAAAGTGCTCCAACAACTCCAAAGTCAGCATCAGAGAATGTTGTATTAGCAAATCCTAACTCTCCTAATATTGGAAGTAATACTACAGGAACAAATGTTATAAATACTCCATGGATAAATGAACCAATAACAGCTCCTCTTTTTCCTCCAGTAGCATTTCCAAATACTCCAGCTGTTGCTCCACAGAAGAAGTGAGGAATAACTCCTGGTATGATTAATACCCAGTTTAAAGCTCCTAAAATAAATAATCCAACAATTCCTCCTAAGAAACTACATAAGAATCCAATTAATACAGCGTTAGGTGCATAAGGGAATACAACTGGACAGTCAATAGCTGGTTTAGCATTTGGAACTATTTTTTGAGAAATTCCTGTAAATGCTGGAACTATTTCAGCAAGAATTAATCTTACACCTTGTAATACTACGAATACTCCAGCAGCGAATGTTATAGCTTGAAGTACAGAATAGATTATAAAGTTTTGTCCATTACTTAAAGTTGTTTCTACATATTCTCTACCAGCAGCAAAAGCTGTGATTAAATATAATATTAACATTGTTAAAGAAATTGAAATTGAACTATCTCTTAAGAATGTTAAGTTTTTAGGAAGATTCATTTCTTCTGTAGATTTTGAACCTTTTCCTACTAATTGACCAATTTTAGCTGATAGAACATATCCGACAGTTCCAAAGTGTCCAAAAGCTACATCATCAGAACCAGTTATTTTTCTCATTGTTGGTTGAGCTAGAGCTGGGAAGAAAGCCATAGCAAATCCTAAAACAACAGAACCAACAAATACTAACATTGCTCCTTCAAATCCTGCTACTGCTAATATAACTCCTATCATACAAGCCATATAGAATGTATGGTGCCCTGTTAAGAATATATATTTTAATTTTGTAATTCTAGCTATTATAATATTAGCTAACATACCAAAAGTCATAATTAAAGCTGTAGCTGTTCCAAATTTTTGCATTGCTAAAGCAACGATTGCTTCGTTGTTAGGAACAATTCCTTGAACTTTAAATCCAACTTCAAACATTTGACCAAATGGAGTAAGTCCTCCTACAAGGATTCCAGCTCCTCCTGTAAGAACTATAAATCCTAATATTGTTTTAATAGTTCCTTTTACTGTATCAGAAAAGTTTTTCTTTTGACATAATAATCCAACCAATGAAATTAATCCTACAAGTATAGCTGGTACACTTAGGATATCAACTAATAATTTTAACATAATCCCTTCCTCCTCTACTTTTTATAATTTATCTCTTGTAATTATAAAATTATAATATTCCTTTTTCTTGGAAAGCTTTTACCATAGCTTCTTTTATTTCAGCTACATTTATTATATTTGCTAAAACTATTTTATTAGAAACATTAGCACTTCCAGCTATATCTCTTGACATAATGAAGAAATCAGCTTCTCCTTCAATAACTGAAGCTAAATCTGTATGATTTACTTCTGCTGTAATTCCTAACTCTTTTAAAACTTTTTTCACATTCATTTCTAGCATAAAGCTACTTCCTAATCCTGTTCCACATACTGCTGTTATTTTCATAAATAATTCCTCCTTAAATTTTATATTGTTTTTTATATTTATATTTTTATAAATTATTTATTATTTCTTCCAATGTTTTTGATTCTATAAGCTTTTCTATTTTCTCATCATCCCCAAGAACATCTGTTAATTTTTCTATAATCTCAATATGAGAATCACTGTTTTTAGCTGCTAAAATAAACATTAAGTAAACTTTATCTGTATCCTCTGTAAATTTTACTCCTTCATTTATTTTTAAAAGTGCTAAAGAACTTTCCAAAACATTTTCATCAGGTCTAGCATGAGGCATAGCCACACCAGGTATTAATATTACATATGGCCCTAAAGTTTTTATATTTTGGATTATTCCTTCTACATATCCATATTTTATTTTTCCCTTTTCTATTAGAGGATTAGCTCCTACCTCTATGGCTTTTTCCCAGGAATCAATATTATCTACAACTTGGATATTTCCATCTAATATTTTTTTTATTCCCATTTAATTTCCTCCTCATTTTATTTTATATTATAATTCTACCTTAGTTTTTTTTGTTTGACAACTATCTTTTTTGTTCAAAATAAACTTTACATTTTTTGACAATCATATTTTTTTGTATAAAAAAAGTGGTAACTTATTTTAATTACCACTTTTTAAACTATTATTTTTGAAAATTAATATATTTTAATGCTTGTTTTATAGTTTTTACTTTTAACATATTTTCTATAAAATTATAATTTGAAATTAATTCTATTAAATCTGTTAAAGCATTTAAATGCTCTTTATCATCTTTTGAAGAAAAAGATAACAATATTTGTACCTTTCTATCTCCTGGAAAAATTACTGGTTTTTTCAAAACCACAAGCCCCATTCCTGTTTTTAATACACTTTCATCTTTTTGAGCATGAGGAATAGCTATATTTTCTCCTATAACTATATATGAACCAAACCTTTTAACATTTTCTACCATAGAATCTATATACTTTTCTGTTGTAATTTTGTTATCTACCAAAATTTGTCCAGAAATTTTTACAGCCTCTTCCCAATTCTCAGCTTCTTGATTTAATAAAATATTTTTTTCTTTTAAGAAATCTGAAATTTTATACTCATTTCCCTCTGTATCATTTATAAGTCTTTGTTCAAAATATATATTTAAACCTTTTATTAACTCTTCTCTATCTCTAATCTCACAATTTTCTTCTATTATACTCATCAATTCAGAAAGCATATATCTTTTTCTTTGCTTTGATAATGAATATTTATCTATATTATTTATATCTTCTTGAGTCAAGATAGATTTTACTTTTACAACAGGGATATTGATATCATTTTCTATCTCTACTGTGCTTATTATTAAATCTACATTTTCTTTTTTTATAGTTTTTTCTAAAAGATGTCTTGGTATTGTATCTACAATTTTTATTGTATATATCTCTTTAAGTTGTTGAACAAGTAGGCTCGAAGTTCCATATCCATAACCACATACAACTAAAACTTTTTTCAAATTTTTACTTTTATATCTGTTTCTATCAATAGCAGATTTAAAATAGATAGCTAAAAAAGCAATTTCATCATTTGAAAATTCTAAGTTTGTATATTCCTCTATCTCTTTTACAGCATTTTTAGTATTATAAAATATAGTTGGATAACTATTTAAAACTTCTAAATATATTGAGTTTTCTAATTTAATTTTATTTTTTAATCTATAGATTGTAGGTTTTATATGATTTAATATTCCTTCAAGTAACAATTTATCTTTAGATATGTCCACATCTATTTTTTTATTAAAATTATCTATAAATTTTTTTACCAAAATATCAATCTCTATCCAATTTCTATAATATGATTTATTAAAATTATAAGTATGACTTCCTAAAAAATAATCTGTTATTTGTAAAATTTCATTTTCTTCCAAAATAATATCATAAGAAGATTCTAAAATACTTTTTGCTTTTAAAATAGTATCATACTCATCAGTTTCTTTTAAAAATTGTTTATTGGGAATTTTTGTTAATAATTTTCCCTGTTTTATTCTTATTATAGCTATAATTAGATAAATAGCTATTATATTATAAGCCTCATCTGAAATTATTTTATCTAATATTTTTTGAATATAATTAATGAAATTTTTTATAATATTTATATCTATACATTTTATATATTCTTCTACTATTGTTTCTTTTTTATTTTTAAATTCTGGATTAGAATAGAAAATAAAATTAGAATATTTACATAAAAATTTTAATTGTTGCTTTCTTATATCAATCTCTTCACCAGATAAAATTAAACCCTCTTGTTGAGAAATTTTTAATTTTAAATTATTTTTTGACAATTCCTCTTTAATATCCCTTATATCATTTCTGATTGTAGTTCTACTTACATCTAAAATTTCACTAGCTTTTGTCAGATTTATTTTTTCATCAAATACACAAATAAAAGATAAATATTCTCTTCTTTCAGCTGTATCTAAATTACTTTCTTCTACTATTATTTGATTTTCAAGAAAAATTTTGTATTCTTCAAAATATATATTTCCACCAAACTCTCTTTTTAAAGGTTTCATCTTTATACTTTTTAAATAATCATCTATTTTTTCAAGTTCGTACCTTATACTTCTTTCAGAAATTTCTAATTCAGTAGAAAGTTTTTTTATAGTTCCTTTTCCTTGATTGTTGCACAAGTTTCTAAGGATATTATTTCCCTTTGACCCTAACACCTTTCAACCTCCTTTTTAGTATTTCTTACATTTTTAATAATTTTTTATGAAAAAATTTTGTAATTTCAATTTTACAATTTTTTTCATAAATCTTTTATCTATTCTTTCTAAACTTTTCTAAATCTTTTTTTGATTCAATTACTACTAATTCTTTTACTTTTTCCCACTCTATAGGTGTATAATCAAGTCTTTCTGTGCTCACACAAATACTTCTTGTACTTACATCTCTATAAGTAGGGTTATTATGTACATGTCCAAAAACATTTACCCAAACTGTTCTTTCATTTACAAACATTGGATGATGACTAATTATCCAAAACTCATCTTTAACTATTGGATATTTATATATATCAATATTTTCAGAAAAACTTTTCATTATTTTTATTAATTCTTCTGTATCATGATTTCCCATTACAAGTTCTAAATTTTTAAAATTAAGTTTTGATAATATATCAAAAACATACTCTTTTTTATTTTCTTTAGGAAGAGCTAAAAAATCTCCTGCTACAATAACATCATCATCTTTTGATACTACACTATTCCATCTCTCTATCATAAAGTTATCCATTTCTTCTATTGAATCAAATGGTCTTCCTATTGCTCTTATTATAGATGCATCTCCAAAATGTGTATCAGCTATTACAAAAGTTTTTCCCATATTTTCTCCTTAAATAATTTTAATTAAGTGGATTATTTTTTAAATTGTACTTGATATCTATTATATCATAAAATTTATTTTTTTAAAATTTTGTTATAAAAATATAAAAGGACTACTGTATAAATTTTACAATAATCCCTAAATACTTCCTATAAATTAAAATATTTCTCTAAATATTTAGCCACTCCCTCTTCACTATTAGGTAAGGCCACATTTTTTATCTCTTTTTTCAATATTTCCTGTGCATTTTCCATTACTACAGGATAACCAACTTTTCTGAGCATATCCAAATCATTTTCCCCATCTCCAAAAGCCATAGTCTCTTCAATAGGAATATTTAAAATCTCTGTTATTATCTTTATTCCATTTCCTTTACTACAATTTTTTGGAACTATATCTATACATTTTGGGTCTGAAATAGTTATCTCTACATCTTTTTCATATTTTTCTCTTAATATTTTGTTAATAGAAATTATTGTCTCTTCATCTTCTGTTATGATTATTTTATTAAGAGGAGGTGTATCCTCTATTTTTTCTAAAACATTTCTTTTAAAAGTTTTTCTTCTATTTGTATAATCTTCTGGGTCATCTTTATGATGATAAAAATTTTCATTATAAAAAGAACTAAAAAATAATCCATTTTCTCTTATTGTTTTTAATATTTTAATTGATAATTCTTTTGGGATTACTTGCTCATATATACAGTTTCCCTCTTTATCAAAAATAGTTGCTCCATTATTACAAATTAAATACACATCTCTTTGTAATTTATTTAATAAAAAATCTACCCCTTGTTTTCCTCTTCCTGAAGCTACAGCAAATTCTATATTTTTATCAATTAATTTTTGTATTGTTTCTACTGTGTAATCTCCAACTTCATTTAATTTATAAAAAAGTGTTCCATCTAAGTCTGATACGACTAATTTCATTTTTCCTCCCAAAGTTTTTATTATACTCTCTATTTTTCTTGATTTTTCATAAGCTCTCTCACATGTTTTATCTCCTTACTTACTACTATAGCTGCTGTTATGGCTGCTATTGTGTCAGAGATTGGAAAACTTCTAAGAACTCCCATTACTCCCCATTTAAGAGGTAATATATAAGTTAATGGGATTGTAAGAATTAAAAGTCTTAAAGTTATAAGTTTTGTTGTGACCATTCCTTTTCCTACTGCTTGAAAATAATTTGCACAAGAAAGATAAATGGCTGTACTCATCATCATTCCCAAATGAATAGGTATAGCTTTTGCTGTATATTCAATAAGTTCAGAATCATTTTTTACAAAAAATCCAGCTATTTCTCTAGCATGATATCTTATAAGAAAAACTAAAAATATTGCTAAAAATATAGACATTCCTAAAGAATAAGTAAAAGTTTTTAAAACTCTTTTATAATTTTTTGCTCCCCAATTATATGAAAGTATTGGTTGTCTTCCTTGATTTAATCCCAAATAACTTGTATTTAAAAAGTTTCTAACTATTGTCATTATACCCATACCAGCAATAGCCAAATCTCCACCATATTTTATAAGTCTTGTATTTAGAGCATAAGCATAAACTCCATTTAAAGATTGATTAAAAAATCCTGAAACTCCAACAGACATTATCTCTTTAATAGTTTTTATATCTCCTTTTATATGTTTAAGTTCCAATCTTAAAAGTTTTCCTCTTAAAAAATATATTATTAAAAATATTCCTGGAATTACATTGGAAATTGTTGTGGCCAAAGCTGCCCCTTTCATTCCATATGATAATTTTACAACCCACAAATAATCTAATCCCATATTACTTATAGCTGAAATAAAATTTGTCATCATTGAAAGAATTGGACGTCCATCAGTCCTTAAAAAAGCACTGAAAGCTAAAATAAGAATTTGAAAAGTCATTGAAGGAAAAAAATATTTACAATAATCCATTGTATATTCAATAGTATTTTCTGTTGCTCCTAAAAATAAAACTATTTCTTTCATAAATATGGTTCCAAAGCTTGTAAAAAATAATCCTATTACCAAAAGACAGAAAAAGGATACTCCTAAAATTTTTCTAGCATTATCTATCTCTTGTTTCCCAAGATAAATTCCAGACAAAGCTCCTCCTCCTATGGCAAATAATGTCCCACAGGCATTTAATAACATTATTAAAGGAAATATAGTAGCTATGGCTCCTATTCCATTTCTTCCTACAGCTTGTCCTATATAATATCTATCTGTTACATTATATATAATGGTGATAAGACTAGCAAAGGTAGCTGGTACTGAAAATTTTATAAGAAGTTTTATTATATTCCCTTCTCTAAATTCTAACTCCTGTTTAGTCATATTTTCCTCCCTATTCTTTTCCCATTACTATTATTATAACATACTAAAAAATATCCCACAATAAAAAGAATAAGATAAATAAAATTTTCATCTTTATAAAAATATGAAAAGAGAGGATATCCTCTCTCTGATATCCCCTCTTTTTTAGATATTTTAATAAACTTTAGAATGTAATAATACATCTTTATCTTCTAAATCTTTTTCAAGAATTAAATTTACTTCCACTTTATTATTGATATCTAACATCTCTCTTATATCATCAGCTATATTTTGAGCTATTTTTTCATAAGATTTTTTATCAAATTTTTCCCATCCACCATCACCTGTGAAAGTTTCCATCTCCATTTTTACATATATTTTCTTTCCAAAATTTCCCACTTCAAAATCTTCTATCTCAAGTTTATTATTTTTCTTATCAACTAACTCTTGATATTTTAATTCTAATTTATCTTCTACATAATCATACATATCGTCAGCAAAACTCACCATTGTTAAACTTAAAAATATTCCTAATAATAATTTTTTCATAATCTATTACCTCCATAATTTTTATTTATTTTTCTTTTGTAACATAATTATAATATAGAAATATTAAAGAAAGATTAAAAAATTTTATTTTTTTAAATTTTTTTAAAAAATAATTTAAATGTGCTTCCAACTCCCTTTATGCTTTCTACTTCTACATATCCTCTATGCTTTTCTACTATCCATTTCACCATTGGAAGTCCAAGTCCCATACTTCCCTTATTATTTCTTGATTCATCTTCTTGATAAAATCTATTCCAAATTTTTTCTATATTCTCTTTTTTTATTCCTATTCCATTATCTTCAAACTCTATTTTAAAATATTCTTGATTTTCTAATAATTTTATTTTTATATATCCATTTTCTTTTCCATAATTTATTCCATTTTGAATTATATTTTGTATTGCTCTTATAAATAAAATTTTATCAATATTTTGAAAATTATTTTTTAAATTATTTTCGATTTTTAAAGAAATATTTTTTTCTTTTGCTTCTAATTCATTATCCTTTTTTAATTCTTCTAGTATTTTTAAAATATCTATTTTTTCCAAATTTAATTTTAAATTTTCTCTATCCATTCTTGTAAAAAGTAATAATTGATTTATAAGTCCAGACATCTTTTTCACCTGTCTATTTATAACTTCCATAGATTCCCTTGCTTCTTCTAAACTTTCACCATGCTCTAATATATATTCACTTTCAGCTAATATTACAGATATTGGTGTTCTTAATTCATGAGAAGCATCTGAAGTAAACTGTTTTTCTTTTAAAAAACTTTTCTCCAATTTTTCTAACATATCATCTATTGTATTAGCCAATTTTGAAATCTCATCTTTTCCATCTGATAATCCAATTCTAAGAGAAAGTTCATTATTTTCTGAAATATTTTGAGCAGTTTCTTGAATTTTCTTAACAGGATAAAAGGCTTTTTTAGTAATAAAATATCCTATATATGTAGAAATAATAACTAAAAATGGTAAGAAAATAAAAGCTCCTATTAAAATTTTTTGAGTTAGATTATTTATCTCTATGTCTGAAATTACCCCTCTTACCCAATAAGTTTCATCTGTTGATAATTTTATTTCCCTATCATAATAATAAAATTTATTCTCTAATTTTTCTACTGTTCCATTTTTTAAGGGAATATTTATGGGAAAATCATGGGGGATACTTCCATTTATATATTTTCCATCTTTATTATAGATTATTACAAAAACTCCATCATCAAAAAAATCAAAATTTTCTTTTTCTTCTATATCCTCTACAACTTCTTCTACTACTTCCATAAGTTGATTTTTTTGATTACTCAATAAAGTCATATCTGTAAATTCTACCAAAATTCCCAATATTATACTTACTATTCCTACCATAAAAAAAGTATACCACAAAGTTATTTTGGTTTTTATACTTAAATTTATTTTTTTCATCTATAACTCCTTATCCTTTATTACATACCCTACCCCTCTTACTGTATGTATAAGTTTTGTTTCAAAATCTTTATCTATCTTTACTCTCAAATATCTAATATAGACATCTATCATATTTGAAGCCCCTTGATAATCATAATTCCAAATATGTTCTTCTAATTTTTCTCTACTTAAAACAATCCCTACATTTTGCATCATATATTCCAATATAGAAAATTCTTTTGAAGATAATTCTATCTCTTTATCTCCTCTTTTTACTATGTGAGTATTAATATTTAATACTAAATCAGCTACCTTTAATTCATTGATTATATTTCCATGTTTTCTTCTAATAAGAACTCTTATTCTTGCCATAAGTTCTTCAAAATAAAAAGGTTTTACAAGATAATCATCAGCTCCTAAATCTAATCCAATAACTTTATCTTCTATTGTATCTTTAGCTGTCAAAAAAAGTACAGGAGTATTGTTTTTATTTTCTCTCATCTCTTTTAATACTTCATATCCATTTTTCTTTGGCATCATTATATCCATAATAATAATATCATAGTTAGTTCCATTTATATAATCAAAAGCTTCCTCTCCATCATAACAACAGTCTACACTATATCCCTCTACTTTTAATTTTTTACATATTATTCTATTCAAATCTTTTTCATCTTCAACTACTAATATTCTCATATTCCCTCCTATTAGAACTCCCTATTATATTTTACTACACAAAAATTAAAAAAACATTAAATTTTTGTAAATAAAAAATAATATAATAAAAAAGCAAGAGAATAATCTCTTGCTTTTAATTTCTTTTAGTATAAGAACTATTTAACTTCTACAGTTGCTTTTTTATATTTTCCTTCAGAACCAAATACATCAACTATTTTAGTTTTGTAGTAAGCTTTCATTTCAGCTTTAGCAGGTCCTAAGTATTTTCTTAAGTCAAATTCTCCTGGTTTAGTGAATAAAGCTTTTCTTAATCCACCTGTGAAAGCTAATCTTCCATCAGTATCAACATTTATTTTTGCTACAGCTGATTGAGTAGCTTTTCTTAATTCAGAATCAGGAATTCCTATAGCATCTTTTATAGTTCCTCCATATTCTTTTATCATTTCAACATATTGTCCTGGAACTGCAGAAGAACCATGTAATACGATTGGGAATCCAGGAATTCTTCTTTCGATTTCAGCTAATATGTCAAGTCTTAATTTAGGGTCATCTCCTGGTTTGAATTTGTGAGCTCCATGAGAAGTTCCAATAGCGATTGCTAATGAATCAACTCCTGAACCTTTTACAAATGCTTCAACTTCATCAGGATTTGTATAGATATGTTCTTCAGCATGAACATCATCTTCTATTCCAGCAAGTACTCCTAATTCTGCTTCTACTGTTACATCAAATTGATGAGCATATTCAACAACTTTTTTAGCTTCAGCTACGTTTTCATCAAATGGTAAGTGAGAACCATCTATCATAACTGATGAGAATCCAGAGTCGATACATTTTTTAGCAGTTTCAAAGTTTGGACCATGGTCTAAGTGTAAAGCTACAGGAATATCTGAACCAGATAATCTTACATAATCAACAGCAGCCTTTGCTAACATTGGAACCATGTATGTTCCCATATATTCCATAGCTCCTTTTGAACATTGTAATATTACAGGTGAACCCATTTCAGCACAAGCTTCAATAATAGCCATCATTTGTTCCATGTTATTGAAGTTGAAAGCTGGTACTGCATATTTACCTTCATTAGCTTTTCTAAACATTTCTCTTGTGTTTGAAAGCCCTAAATCTTTATAATTGTAAGACATTTACCATTCCTCCTTAATTTTTGTTTATGTCTAATTTTATCAAATGTAGACTATAAAATCAATATTAATTCTTTTCTATTTTTATAGATGTCAAAATATGCCTTAAAAATGATTTAATTTTTAACCTTTTTTTAAATAGTATGAAAACCTCTGGTACTAATTGAATCACTTTTTCAATTACATCTTTATATCTTCCAAACTTACTAAAAATAATATTATCTCCTTTAATAAGCCAAGATATCATTATAAAATTTATAATTCTTAAAAAATTTAAAGAAAAATTTTCAATAGCCTCTTTGGTTAAATATATTCCACCAATTTTCCAAATTATTTCTCCTTCTTGTTGGGAAAAAACATACATAAAAAAAGTTAAAATATAAATATAAATCAATATTTTTAATTTTTTTATTTTTGATATTAGATTTTTGTTACAACTAATGTTTAATACCAGTATAATTCCAAATAATCCTCCTATTATTTTTAAATTATTTAATAAGAGATTTAAAATTAATAATATTATTGAAACACTATTTAACAACTGTTAATCCTCTCATATAAGGAACTAAAGCTTCTGGTATTAAGAATGAACCATCTTCTTGTTGATAGTTTTCCATAATAGCTACTAAAGTTCTTCCTACTGCAAGTCCTGAACCATTTAAAGTGTGAACAAATTCACTTTTGTTACTTCCATTTGGTCTATATTTTAATCCCATTCTTCTAGCTTGGAAATCCTCACAGTTTGAACAAGAAGAAATTTCTCTATATTTATTTTGAGATGGTAACCATACTTCTAAATCATAAGTTTTAGCTGAACCAAATCCTATATCTCCTGTACAAAGAGAAATTACTCTATATGGTAATCCTAATCTTTGTAATATTTCTTCAGCATTTACTACCATTTTTTCTAATTCATCATATGAAGTTTCTGGAGTAGCTAGTTTTACCATTTCTACTTTGTTAAATTGGTGAACTCTTATTAATCCTTTTACATCTTTTCCATAAGAACCAGCTTCTCTTCTGAAACATGGTGAATATGCTGTATAATATTTTGGTAATTCTTTTTCTTCTAATATTTCTTTTCTATGAATATTTGTCATAGTTATTTCTGAAGTAGAAATTAAGAACATATCATCATCTGTTCTATACATATCTTCTTCAAATTTTGGTAATTGTCCTGTACCTTCACAAATTTCTCTATTTACTATAAATGGAGTGATATTTTCTGTATATCCTTGTTCATCAACATGCATATCTAACATGAAGTTTACTAAAGCTCTTTCTAATCTTGCTGCAGCTCCTCTATATAATACAAATCTAGAACCAGAAAGTTTTGCTCCTCTTTCAAAGTCTAATATTCCTAATTTTTCTCCAATTTCCCAATGAGGTTTTGGTTCAAAATCAAAAACTCTAGGAGTTCCCCATCTTCTGATTTCAACATTTTCATCTTCATCTTTTCCTATTGGAGTAGTTTCATGACACATATTAGGAATTGTCATTTGAATATATTTTATTTTTTCATCAACAATAGCTAATTTTTCATCTAATTCTTTTATTTTAGCTGAAACTTCTCCCATCTCTTTTATAAGTTCAGAAGCATCTTGTTTAGCTTTTTTTAACTTTGCAATTTCTTGAGATTCAACATTTCTTTTATTTTTTAAAGCTTCTACTTCTGATAATATTTGTCTTCTCTCTTCATCTAATTTTGCAAACTCATCTAATGTTAAATCACTATTTCTATTTTTTAACATTTTTTCAATAAGTTCTTTGTTTTCACGCATAAATTTTAAATCTAGCATGTTGTCCCCCTTTATACTTTAAATAAATTTATTTGTTTTTTATTTTTCTACACAAAATCTTTTTATAGATATATCTTTAACATCTATATCACATATATTAAACAAAGAATTTGGTGACATATTTTCAATTATTAAATTTATCATATCTTCTTGTTTTTCAAAAAATTTTATTCTTGGTTTAATATCCTTTGTTTCTACTTTTCCTTTTTTTTCTTTTATAAGTAAAATTTCATTTTGAGATAAAAGATTATATAATTTTTCTAAAGAAGTTCTATCTCCTCTTATTTCATATCTCATTTCTTTATAGTCATCAGCTATAGAAGCAGCTTTATTATCTATATCTACAACTTTTACAAATTCAAATCCTAAAACACTTTTACTATTAAGTCTTTTTAATAACTCTTCATTTGTCATATCTTCACGAAGTTCAATATCCATTGGTTCATTAAAAGCTTCTGTTCCCAAAGATATTGGATTTCCTAAAGAGATTTTTGGTCTAGGATGGAATCCTTGTGAATATTTTATAGGTACACCACTTCTTCTTAAAAGTCTATCCATTACTCTTAAAAGGTCAAGATGAGAAATATATTTCATATCATCATACTTGTTAAAAAATAATCTTTTTTTCATTAGTCCTCTCTTAATTTATATCTTTATTACTTGATACCTTATATTGTATCATAAAATTAAAATTTATTAAATATTTTAAAGGTAATTTTTTGAAATTTAAAAATATTTTTGCAAAATAATAAAAAATTTTACAAAGTTTAAAGTTTATTATATATAAATTTATTTATTTTTCATATTTTTTAAATAATTTTTTAGAAAAATAAAGAGGAGTGTATAATTTTTTACACTCCTCTTTTTTCTAAGATTATTTATTTAATTTTTCTAACTCTTTTTCTAAAGTTTTTATTCTTTTCATTAATTCAGGTAATTTTTTTATAGTAGCTTTTACTTTTAAATCATCTTTAAGTGGCATCAATGGATATCCACCTAAAATTTGATTTTCTTCTGTAATATTTCCTGTAATTCCACCTTTAGCAGCAACAGTTATATTATTGGCTATTTTTATATGTCCTCCAACACCAACTTGTCCACCAAAAGTAACATTATCTCCAACCTCTGTACTTCCAGCTATTCCTACTTGTGAAGCAGCTAAAAAGTTTTTACCAATTATTACATTATGAGCCACTTGAATCAAGTTATCTAATTTAGAATATTGTTTTATTATAGTATCTCCAATAGCTCCTCTATCAACTGTTGTATTTGCTCCTATTTCAACATCATCTTCTATTATTACTTTTCCAATTTGCTCTATCTTAGTATTATTTCCATTTACTTTTACAAACCCATATCCATCTCCACCTATAACTACTCCAGGTTGTAAAATTACTCTATCTCCAATCTCACAAAACTCTCTTATAGTTACATTTGGATATATGATACAATCTTTTCCAAGTTTTACTCCCTCACAAATTGTTACATTTGGATAAATTTTACAGTTATCTCCTACAACAACATCATGTCCTATATAGACATGAGGAGCAATTTCTACATTGTTTCCTATTTTAGCTGAATCTTCTATAGGTTTTTCCATTTTTTTAGTTTTTCTTTTAAAATAATTTAATAAAAGAGGCATTAATTTTCTTGGGTCATCTTTAGCTAATAAATAAGTTTTTCCTATCTCTGGTAAATCTATATTAGGTACAATTATTACTTTAGCTTTTGTTTCTCCTAATTTATGTAAAAATTTTTCATCTGATGCAAATGTAAGCTCATCTTCCTTTGCTTGAAAAAAAGGGGCAAGTCCCTTTACTAAAAGATTTTTGTCCCCTTTAATTTCACAACCAAGGAGATTAGCAACATCTATAATTTTATATTCCATTGCTTACCTCCTTTATTTTTTATTTAGTTTTTTCCATTTCAGCTAAAACTTTATCTGTTAAATCAACACCACCAAATTTTACAGCTCCAGCTTCTAAAACATAGTCAGCTTTTTCAGCTTTAGCTATTTTATTGATAGCATTATTCATAGTTTTTTCAATTTCAGCCATTCTTGTACTTCTCTCTTTATTTAATTTAATTTGAGAATCTTTAACAAATTTTTCTAGTAATTTAATCTTATCTTCAAAAGCTTTTTTATCTTTATCAGTAGCTTTAGCTCCTTTAGCTTTTAATTCTAATTCCATTTTTTGAAGTTCAACTTGTTTTTGTTTTAATGTATTATCTAAAGAAGCTGTTTGTTTTTTTAAGTTTTCCTCCATTGTTTTAGTTTTAGAATATTTATAAAATAATTCTTGACTGTTTACTACTCCTATTTTTAATGCTAACGCTTGTGTTGACATTGCCACAGCTAATGCCACTAATGCTATTTTTTTCACTATGTTACCTCCATATTTCTTTGGTTCTTTTATTTAATTACTAGAATGCTTGTCCCATATTAAAGTAGAATTGCATTCCAGATTCTTTACTGTCTGATATTGGCCATCCAAAGTCAAATCTTAATGGTCCCATTGGTGTATTTATTCTTAATCCTACCCCTGCTGATATAGCTATTTTATCTGGGAATTGCTTATCATAATCTGTTAAATTACTATTTCCTATATAACCTTGGTCTATTCCATCATAATCCCAAGCTCTACCTATATCAACAAATATTACTCCACCTAATACATCATTAAATCTAGTTCTATTTTCTATATTAAGTACAGCTTTTTGTTTTCCTTTAAATTCTCCACCATCAAATCCTCTTAAAGTTGAACTTCCTCCAACCCAGAATCTTTGTGATTCTTTTGTTCCATCAGATTGAATTCCTAAAACTAATCTATAAGCAAATGTGTTATCTTTAAAGAATCCTCTATGATATTTTCTAGCTTCTATTGTAGCTACAGAGAAATAATCAGCTTCTACACCACCAGCATAACCAAATTCTACACCAAATTTATAAAATTCTCCTTTTGTAGGGTCAAAATAACTATTTCTTGTATCATAAGAAATAGATGGTGTTAAACTATATAACCAATATTTATCATCATAATATAATTTTCTTTCTGTTTCATTTAATTCAGAAAAACTCTTAGGACTTGTTTGTACATATTCAACTTTTGCTCCTAAATTTAATCTTACATATTTTGATATTCCTTTTCCTACATTTATTTTGAATCCACTAGTATCTATTTGGTTGAAAGCACGGCTATCATCATTTTCATATTCATTTCTATATAAACTCCATCCCCAAGAAATTCTATCAGTATCTTTTATCCATGGGTCTGAGAAGTTAATAGAGAAACTTGAATAATCTTCATCAGATTTTTCATATGCAAAAGATAAATTTTGTCCTTTACCTTTCCAGTTAGTTTCCTCCAATGAAAGCATTCCTAAAAGACCTAACTCAGAACCATAAGAAATAGCTCCTTGTAATCTAGCAGTTCTATCTTCTTCAATCAATAATGTTACATCTTGTCCATCAAAATCACCTATAATATCTCTTGTTTCATATTTAACATTTTTTATATATCCAAGTCTCATTAGGTTTTTAACAGTTTCATTATAATCATTAATATTAAAGATTTCATCCTCTTTTAATTCAACTTCTCTTGCTATTACATAATCTCTAGTTTTTAATAAGTTATCAGTAGCCTTTCTTCTTTCTCCTCTTTGTTTAGTTACCATTTTTTTGAAATTAATATTTCTTGTGATACCTTCACTTAAAAATATTTCTAATTCATAAGAACTATTTAAACTCATATCAACTATTTTTGCAAGTACATAACCATCATCATTATATTTTTTTAGTATAAAATCTCTATCTTCTCTAAGATTATTATAGTTTAATACTTGATTAGCTTTTGTCTTTAATCCCAATAAAAGCTCATCTGTAGTATATAAAGTATTTCCTATAATATTTACACCTGTAATAACTGGATTTTCTGTAACATAAAAATCTACTGTTACTCCGTTTCCCTCTTTACTAATATCTGGAACTACTTGTCTAAATAATCCTGATTCAACTAAATTTTTGTAACCATCTGTTACTTTTTTCTTAGAATAATATCCACCAACTTTTATTGGAATCTTAGATAAAATTTCTTTTTCTTTAACATTTATGTTTCCATAAATATTAATTCCTCTCACTATTACACTTTTATCTACAATATCCCTTTCAGATACTGGAATTATTCCTTGTTTTATAAGTAGTTCTTTAGCATCTGCTTTTTCTCTTACATTTACAACTACTCTTATTCCATTATCATAATACTCTGGATATAGAGCTACATCATCAATAAAATCAAATTGTTTTATTTTTCTGTAATCTCCAATCATATTTTCTGTTGAAAAATTGTCCCCAACCTTTTGAGTCATTACATTTAATATTGTAGCTTCTGGAACTTCTCTAGTATTTTCAACTATAATTTTTTGAATTTTATAGTTTGTTACTTGGGTTTCTTCTCCATAAGCAAACATCATTAAAATGAAACTCAGTAAAATCATTAACTGTTTCTTCATAAATAACCCCCGTTATTAAAAATCAAACTTTTTCTCAAAGTTCATTTCTATATAGTAATTTTTATCACTATCTAGTATTTCTAAATCATTTCTTATTTTCTGTGCACCAACTCCCCAAGATAAATTTCTATTTATTTTATAATATACACCTAAATCATATTCTGCTATTCCATATTCTCTTGGATTTCTATCTAATTCAGATGTAGTATCAACAAAGTTAAATTTAGCTCTCCAATATATCTTATCTTTGTATATTGGACTTTCAGCTTCAACATAGGCTCCAAAACTTACTCCTAATTCATCATCTCTTATTTTTTTCTTATCCTGTGTAATTATACTTGAAGAAACTCTTAAATCTGAAAAGCCAAATAAAGTTCTTACAACATCAACTATTGGACTTACAACAATATCAGAAATTTGTCCTCCAACTAATTCTGCTATAAGAATAGCTGTTGTTTCATCCATTTCTCTTTGGTTTAAATTTCTATCAGGTGATAAAATACTATTTAAATCACTAATAGCTACATCATCACCACTTTTTACATATAATTCCATATTTCTAGCTGGACCTATTAAAGAAATTTCATAAATTTTTGAATTAATAGTTGTTTTTGTTATAAAAACAATTTCTGGATTCAAATTTGTTAAAGTTTGATTTGGATTATTGAATAATGCTGCTGCACTATCAACATAAAATTTTCTGTTATTAAATATAAACTCTCCTTCTTTGATGTTAGTTTCACCTAAAAAGTTTAAATTTTCTAAACTTCCTTTTAACACACCAGAACCATTTATTTCTCCTTTTATATTTTTTACATAACCAGAAATATCTTTTATATCTATATTAACACCATTTTCAATATTTATTTTTATATTAGTTTTTATTTCTGAAGGTGTTATATCTAATCCTCCTCTTGGAGAAAAGACTGCAGTATTTTTTACTATTGGATTGTATTTCATAGATTTTCTTTTTAAATATTCTTTGATTGTAGATAGGATTCCAAAATCTTTATCTGTTATATTTGTAATTTTTCCACTATTAATATTAATAGTTCCAAATAAATTATCTCTTATAAGTTTAAGTCTTGTGCTAAAATTTATTTTTATAAAATCTTTATATAAATAATTTATATTTTTCCCTTCTAAAGTTAAATTATATTTTATTTTTTCAAAATTGTCTCCTATTAAATATTCTAAAGTATCCTCAAATATTATATCTCCAAATACTTTAAGTTTTCCCTCATTGATATTTCCATCAAAACTATCTATTACTACTTTACGACTATCTATTCCTAATTTACCATTTATATTATCTATAAAAAGATTAAAATTAGGTATATCAGCTTTAAATTTATTAAATTTTAAATCTCCTTTTGGAATATTATCTAAAAATTCTAAATTTAAGTTTATTTTTCCTGACAAATTTTCTATATTATATTTTTGTGCAATTTCTTTTAAAGAATCTACTTCTTCTATTTTAGCTTCTATTTTTCCATTAGTTAATTTATCTTTAATATTATAGTCACCTAAAATATTTACTTTATTTTTATCAGTAAATAAACTAATTTTTTCTATATTCACAAATTCTTTATCTCCAGAAATTTTAAAAGTTTCATTTGCTATAAATTTATCTTTAAAATAAATTTTTCCTTTATCAGAAACTATTTCATAAGTTAAATTTTCAAAAGTTCCTTTTAAATTTCCTTTTGTCGTCATTTTAACGTTCAAATCTTTAAATATTTTTAAATCTTCAGTATTAATATTTTGTTCTGGAAGTTCAAAATTTATTTCTTTATTTTGAATATCAATTTTTCCTTTTATATTAACAATCTTTCTTCCATCTTCTAATAAAAAACTTATATTTTTAAAATCAGCATAGTTATTATCATATTTTCCATTTAAAGAGATTTTTGGTAAATAATCTGCTCCTAATTTTAAACCTTCTACTTCTCCATAAAAATTACCTTTTATGTCTCCATTTTCTAAAGTTCCCTCTGTTTTTCCAAGTAATTTTAATTTTGTTCCAGGAATGACATTTATAATTTCATTTTCATTAATTATTAAATCATAACTTCCCTTTTTATTTTTTATAGAATATAGAAAGTCCAATGTATTTTTTCCAATAAAAAATTCTTTTGAAAATATCTCTCTATTTGAATATTTTATATTTCCATGAACATCTATAGTAGAGTTTCCCAATAAGAAATGTGCATCCTTTACTAAAATTTCTCCTTTTAGTTTGTCTAATTCAGGAGTTATATTTCCTGAAAATTGTCCATAAGCATCTGTTATTTCATAATTAAAATCCCCTAATTTTACTACATTCTGATTTATTCCATTAAAATAAACATTTCCATTTACAGATAAATCATCTAAAAATAAAGTTCCATTTACTCCTAAATATCTATTATTAATATTTTTTATTTGGATTTCTTTATCAAAATATCTAACTCCTACTTTTAATCCATTAAAAGTAACACTTTCAGTTATTATTTTTCCTATTTCTCCATCAAAAGATATGTCTAAATATTTATCTTTATTTTTATTATTAATATTAGCTATTCCATATATTCTTCTAACTCTTATATTATTTTTATTATCTACAACAAGAGCTTTTTCAATAAATATCTGTCCTTCTAGAAAATCATTTTTATTTTCAATTTTCCCCTTAAAACTACCTGCTAAAACTCCTGTTTCATCAACTAACCTTATATTATTTAAATCAAATTCTGTAACATAATTAAAAGTATCTAAATTTATTTTTACATCTATTTTTCCATCTGTTTTTTTATTATCTCTTGTTATATCTGAAATAACATTTAATTGATTTTTATCTTTATCTAATTCTAAATTTGATTTTATAATATATCCATTAAAGTAAGCAGAAATTCCACCTCTACTTTCTTCCAGATTTTTTTTCTTTAAATCATATTTTAAATAAAAATCATTTTCTTCTTTTAAAACAATCTCTTTTTTATCAAAATCGTAATCTCCACTTAAATTTAAAACTTTTGATTTTATATCAAAAAGAAAATTATTTTTAGCTATTTCAAAATTAAAATCTAAATCAAAATTTGCTAAAAGATGTCTTTTATCTCCTAGAACTTTTAACTTACTTTCACCTTTTCCATCTTTAAATTTTAAATTCCCCACTACTTTTCTAGAAGTAAATTTATCATTTATTGAGAGAGAAGTTTTCAAATTCTCTAAATAAAAAGTATCATCTACATAAGTAAATCTTCCACCTACATCTTCAAAATATAAAATATCTAGGTTATCACCATTTTTACTTTCAAAATCTATATCAGCTCTAAATTTATCTTTATAAGATAATATTATATCTGCTTTATCTAATTTTAAATTTTCAAATCCTAAATTTAAGCTTTTTAGATATTTATATTTTTCAGCATCTTTATATAGTACATCTTTTAAGAAAAATCCTACCTTAACTCCTTTTTCTTCACTATAATCTAAAAAAAATTTTCCAGGATAATTTCCTACTAAATAATCACCATTTATAACAATTTGTTCTCCTAAAAATTTCACATCCATTTGAACATTTGTTACAGGCATATCTAAATCTTCATACTTAACTCCACCATTTTTTAAATTAGCTTCTCCCAAAAATCCTTCATCTGAAATTTTTAATTTAAGGTTTGCTATACCATACACATCTTTTATAGCTCCATGACTATCATAAGCATATTGAAATAATTTATCATTGAAATCTATATTTTTTAAATCTAAATAGAATCCATATTTTCCTGTTGAACTATCATACTTTATAAATAATTTTTCATTATTATTTTCTTTTCCTACACCAGTAAATTCTAAATCAGTCCTATAACCATTATAAAATTCAACATATCCATTTACATTATTTGCTGTTTTTATTATCTTTTCTGTATAACTTTCATCTGTGTAAACTAAATTTCCATTATAGACATTTATTTTTTTTAATATAGGTTTACTTAAATTTTCACTTTTTTCAATTTTGTCCTCTGATTTTTTTTGAGGTGCATTTGCTTTATTTTTTCCACCTGTAAATATATCTACTATATTATAACTATTTCTATCTCTTACAAAGTTTATATCAGGATTATAAATATCTATACTTGTTATTTTCCAATTATCATAAACTAATGAAAGCTGAGGAATATCAGCAATCAATTCTTTATTTTCCCCATAAAGTTTTGAATTCTTTAATTCTATTCTTCCTCTTTCTTTATTACTCCCTTCTTGAAAAGTAAGTTTTTCTATTTTTAATCCCCCTTTTGTAAATAGAGAAAATCCTATTCCAACTAAGGTTTCTATTTTATAGATAGCCATGTAGCTTATCCAAAAAACTAAAAAAAGAGGTATACCTATAAAAAATATTTTTTTGTTTTTTATTAAAAAATTTTTCATATTTATCTCCTCTTCTTAAATTTTTATAATGGTTTTTTTGCAGGTATTCCATTTGCTCTTGGGTATTTTTTATTGGTCTTATTTAATTTTACTATATCAATAATTACCCTTTTATCTTTACTGTGTGGAAGCTCATCTGTATATATTTTTTCTATTTTAGAATTTAAAATTTTTAAAGCATTTTCACCATCTTTTTCTTCATTTGTTCCTTCCATTTTTTGAGGTAAAAATCTACCTTTTACCTTTAAAAAAGGAATAACATATTCAAGAATTATATTTAATTTTGAAACCCCTCTACATAATCCTATATCATATGTTTCACGATTTTTTTCATTTATAAATTCCTCTGCTCTAATATTTATTGCTTCTACATTACTTAGTCCTAATTTTTCTATAACTTGTTTTAAAAAATTTATTTTTTTTCCAACAGAATCAATTAAAGTAAATTTTATTTCTGGATTACATATTGCTAAGACCATTCCAGGAAATCCTGCTCCTGTTCCTATATCTATAACTTTTCCTTCAGTTATTCCCATATATTTCATCACTAAAAGAGAATCTAAAAAATGTTTTTCTATTATCCCCTCTTCATCCCTTATAGCTGTTAAATTAGTATGAGAATTATATTCTATAAGTAGTTTTAAATATTCCATAAGATTATTTATTTTTTCTTCTGAAATATCAAGTCCTATTTTTTCTATGCCATCTTTTAAAAATTCTTTCATTAATTTTTTCCTCTCATTTTTAAATAAATAAGTAAAACTTGAATATCTGCAGGTGATACTCCTGATATTCTAGAAGCTTGTCCTATGTTCATTGGTCTTACAGCTTTTAATTTTTCTTTAGCTTCTCTTGGAATATTTTCTAAAGAATCATAATCTATATTTTCTGGTATTTTTTTATCTTCTAAAGTTTTATGCTTCTCTATAGCTTTCATAGACCTCTCAATATATCCAGAATATTTTACTTGTATCTCTATTTGATATTCTATATCCTCTATATAATCTTCTAAAGAAAAATCTTCTATCAATTCAGAAACATATTTTATATCTTTATAAGTTACTTCTGGTCTTCTTAAAAATTCAAATAAAGAAATTCCATTACTTACAGGTTTTTCATTATACTTTTCTAAAACCTCATTTACTCTAGAATTTGAACTTCCTACATATTGCTTTTGTAGTTTTTCAATCACTTCTTTTACAACTTTTTCTTTAAATAAAACTTTTTCATATTCCTCTTTTGAAATAAGTCCTACTTCATAACCTATTTTAGACAATCTTAAATCAGCATTATCTTCTCTTAAAATTAATCTATATTCACTTCTTGCTGTAAACATTCTATAAGGTTCATTAGTTCCTTTAGAAACTATATCATCTATTAAAGTTCCTATATAAGAGTCAGCTCTATCTAATATTATAGGTTCTTTTCCTTGAAGCTTTCTAGCAGCATTAATTCCAGCCATAATTCCTTGAGCAGCAGCTTCTTCGTATCCAGAAGTTCCATTTATTTGTCCTGCTGTATAAAGATTTTTTATATTTTTATTTTCTAATGAATATGTTAATTCTTCAGTAGCTACATAGTCATATTCAATAGCATAGGCATATCTCATTATCTTAGCATTTTCTAGCCCTTCTATTGAATGTAAAATTTCATACTGTACATCAGCTGGTAATGAATTTGAAAGCCCAGCTACATATATTTCATTAGTATCATATCCTTCTTTTTCTAAAAATATATGATGTTGTTTTTTATCTGGATATTTAAAAATTTTATCTTCTATTGATGGACAATAACGAGGTCCTGTTCCTACTATTGTCCCATTATATAATGGTGACCTATCTTTATTTGCTCTTATAATTTCATGAACTTTTTCATTTGTATGAAGTAAATGACATGGAATTTGTTTTCTTTTTGCTAATTCTTCATATGAAGATGAATTTGAAAATCTAAGTGGAGAAGTATCTCCTGGTTGTTCTTCCATTTTAGAGAAATCTATTGTTCTTTCATCTATTCTAGCAGGAGTTCCTGTTTTAAATCTTCCTAATTTTATACCTATTTTTTCTAAAGATAAAGGTAAATCTTCTGAAGAAAGTTCCCCTAATCTTCCACCTTGAAACTTACTTTCTCCTATATGTATAAGTCCTCTCATAAAAGTACCTGTTGCTATAATGATAGCTTTTCCTCTATATTCTACACCTTCTCTAGTCTTTACTCCAATAGCTTTTCCATCTTCTATTATTATGTCTGTGACCATTCCTTGAATTACATCAAGATTTTTTGTGTTTTCTAATGTTTTTTTCATTTGAACAGAATATTGAGCCTTATCAGCTTGAGCTCTTAAAGACCTTACAGCTGGTCCTTTTTTAGTGTTCAATACCCTTATTTGTATAAAAGTTTTATCTATATTTTTGGCAATTTCTCCACCTAAAGCGTCAATTTCTCTTACTAAATGAGATTTTGCTGGTCCTCCTAAAGAGGGATTACATGACATATAACCAATTTTATCCAAACTTATTGTAAATATAGCTGTTTTCATTCCCATTCTAGCTGTTGCTAATGCAGCTTCACAACCAGCATGACCTGCTCCAACTACTATTACATCAAATTCCATCATTTAATTTCCTCCTAATAGAAATTATTAATCTTCTTTGTATTCTTTTTTTAATATATTACTGATTTTATTTGCAGATTTTGTATCTGTAACCACTATTAATGTATCATCTTTTTCTATGATTGTTGTTGCTGTTGGATTTGGAATAAATTTTCCTGAAATTTTCTTTATTCCTATTACATTTATATTATAATTTTTTCTAATATCCAATTCAATGAAATTTTTTCCTAAAAATTCTAATGGTGCCTTAACCTCTACCAATAAAAAATCTTGTGAGAATCTAAGATGTTCTATCATATTAGGCTCCATAGCTACTAAAGCTGTTCTTTTCCCCATATATTCTTCAGGATAAATAACTTGGTCAGCACCTATTTTTTCCAATAATTTTCTATGTTTTCCATTAATAGCTTTCACTATTATCTTTTTTACTCCTATTTCTTTCATATTAAGTGTTATCATTATACTTGGTTCTATAAATCCAACACAAATAAACACAACATCAAAACTTTGTACATCTAATTTTTTTAATTGAACTTCGTCTGTAGCATCTAGTACCAAGGCATTTTCTAAATAATCATTATTTATAGCTTCTTGAACTATTGTTTCATTTATATCTATTCCTACTACTTCCTCTCCTGACTCATACAAAGTTCTAGCAACATTTATTCCAAAACTTCCTAATCCTATTACTAAGTATTGTTTCATTTTTTTCTCCTTTTTGACTACTATCCGACTATAATATTTTCTTTTGGATAAATAATTTTTTCAATTTTTTTAGTTCCACCAAAAGCAAGTGCAAAAGTCATTGGTCCTAATCTTCCTAAAAACATTGTACATATTATTAAAATTTTTGAAATTACTCCTAAATTAGGTGTTATCCCTACACTTAATCCAACTGTTCCAAAAGCTGAAACTACTTCAAAAATTATATCTTCAGGTTTAAAATTTTCAATTGTTAACATTATCATTATTATTATAATAACATACATAAGAGAGATAATCAATATGGCTATAGCTCTATTCATAACTTCCCAGTCTATTCTTCTATTAAAAATAACTGTATGTTCTCTTTTCTTTATTATAGAATATACATAAAATATTAAAACCCCTATTGTTGTAGTTTTTATCCCTCCACCAGTAGAACCTGGAGATGCACCTATAAACATCAAAATACAAAATAAAAAAATTGAAGAACTTTGAAGATTTCCCATTGGAACTGTATTAAATCCCGCTGTTCTTGTAGTAACACTTTGGAAAAATGAAGCTATTATTTGATGTCCTAAATCTAAATTTCCAATCGTTCCTAGATTATTTCTTTCAAATACATAAAACAAAATCATTCCTAAAAAAGTTAGGAAACAAGATACTAATATTGCTACTTTAGCTGTTAAATGTAATTTTTTATTTTTATATCTAATACATTTTATTAAGGAATCAATTACTCCAAATCCTAATCCACCAATTATAATTAAATATGCTATTGTTAAATTTATTATAATAGAATCTGAATATTTCTCTAATCCTGTTGTAAATAAACTAAATCCAGCATTACAAAAAGCAGATATACTATGAAATATCCCAAAATATATTGCCTCTTTCAAAGGCATCTCTTCTAAAAACTTAATAGTTAAAAAGAAAGCTCCTACTCCTTCAATTATAATAACTGTAATTATAATTTTTCTTAAAAATTTTAATATTCCACCTATATTTTCTATATTTCTTTCTTCTTTTAACAATTCTTTTTCTTCATATGTAATTTTCTTTTTTATTAACAAAAAAATGAATGAAGAAAAGGTCATTATACCTAATCCACCTAATTGAATAAAAATAAGTAAAAATAATTGTCCTGGTATACTAAGGACCTTACTTATATCTATCACAGATAATCCAGTTACACAAACTGCCGAAGTTATAGTAAATAAAGCTGTTAAAAAATCTAACCCTTCTCCTGAAGTAGTAGAAATTGGTAACATTAATAAAAAAGTTCCCACTATTATAGTTACCATAAATCCCAATATTAATTTTCTAGAAAGGGATAATCTTTTAAAAAAATTTACTTTCTTCATTTTTCCCCCATTTTTTGAAAATTTTATAAACTTTAATTTTAGCATATTATTAAAAAAACTATCTCAAGAAGAGATAGTTTTTATTTTGATTATTTTCTAATTTCTAATTTAGCAATTAGAGCTCTGTATCCTTCTATATCTCTAGAAGCTAAGTAATTTAATAATCTTTTTCTGTGTCCTACTTTTTTAAGTAATCCTAATCTTGAATGGAAATCTTTATTATGAACTTTTAAGTGTTCAGTTAAGTGTTTAATTTCCTCTGTTAATATTGCGATTTGTACTTCTGTAGAACCAGTATCTTTTTCATTTTTACCAAATTCTTTAATTAATTCTGCTTTAGTTTTCATTTAGCCATCCTCCTATTAATATTATCTATCCCACGAAATAGGTGGCTATTCCTATATCCTAGGATAAATTCCTATTGATTATATCATAACTTATATGATTTGTAAAGTATTTTTAATTATTTTGATGATTTTTTTCTTCACTAAGATTTTTTATTTCTTCTATTGTTAAATTTTCATCAATTAATTCATCTACAGAGATTCCTTCGTCCTCTTTATTTAAAGGTTCTAATTTTTCCCCTCTCATAAGAGCTTCAAATTCTTCTCTCATTATTGTTTCTCTTTCACAAAGAGCCATTGCTAAAGCATCTAATTTATCTCTATTATCAATTAATGCTTGAACAGTTTCTCTATAAGTTTCTTTCACAAGTTTTATAATTTCTTCGTCAACTTCTTTTCCTGTTACATCACTATAGTATTTTTGTTGGAAAACATCTCCTTCATTTGTTCCATCTAATAAAATTGGTCCAAATTTTTCATTCATACCATATTTTGTTACAATTCCATGAGCTATGCTTGTAGCTACTTTTATATCTTGACTAGCTCCTGTTGTTAATTCATTAGAAACCAATTCATCAGCTGCTCTACCACCATAACACATTTTCATTTTATTAATAAACCATTCTTTTGAATAATAATGTCTATCTTCTTCTGGTAAAGCCATTGTATATCCACCAGCTGCCCCTCTTGGTATAATTGTTACCTTATGAACAGGATCAGTATCATTTAGATATAAATAGTTTATTACAGCATGTCCAGCTTCATGATAAGCTGTCTTTATCTTTTCATGCTCTGGAACTACTTTTGATTTTTTCTCTGGTCCCATTTCTATTTTTTCAGAAGCTTCTTCTAAATCTGCCATTGTTATCTCTTGTCTTCCATCTCTTGCTGCTAATATAGCTGCTTCATTTAATAAGTTTGCTAAATCAGCTCCAACAAGACCAACTGTTTTCTTAGCTATTGTATCAAAATTAACATCTTTAGCAAATTTCTTTCCTCTAGCATGTACTTCTAATATTTCTTTTCTTCCTTTTATATCTGGAGAATCTACAAAAACTTGTCTATCAAATCTTCCTGGTCTTCTTAAAGCTCTATCTAATACATCTGGTCTATTTGTTGCTGCTAAAACTATAATAGTCTCTTCAGTACCAAATCCATCCATCTCAACAAGTAATTGATTAAGAGTTTGTTCTCTCTCATCATTTCCTCCACCTTGTCCTGAACCTCTTTTTCTTCCCACAGCATCTATCTCATCTATAAATACTATACAAGGAGCTGATTTTCTTGCTTTAGAGAATAAGTCTCTTACTCTTGAAGCTCCAACTCCAACAAACATTTCTACAAATTCAGAACCTGACATACTGAAAAATGGAACTTTAGCTTCTCCAGCTACTGCTTTAGCTAATAAAGTTTTTCCTGTACCAGGACTTCCCAATAATAATACTCCTTTTGGTATTTTAGCTCCTACTTTTCTAAATTTTTCTGGTTCTCTTAAAAATTGAACAACCTCTTTTAATTCTTGTTTTGCTTCATCTATTCCAGCAACATCTTTAAATGTTACATTTGAAATTTCTTCTCTATTTTCTTTGGCTTTAGATTTCCCCATATTAAATATTTGAGGTCCTCCACTACCTTTATTCATTCTTCCTAGCATAAATACCCATACTCCTATCAATAAAAGCATTGGGAACCAAGAAGCTAGTAAACTTAATAATAATGGCATTTCATGTGGAGGTAATGATTCTACTTTTATTTTGTTATCTTCTAAGATTTTTACCAACTCTCTGTCATGACCTAATCTATCTGTGATTAATCTTGTTTTATATCCTTGAAGATTTTCTTCACTACCATAATATCCATAAATATATCCTTCTCTCTCTTCAACAAAATCTATTTTTTTATCTTTTACATTTGAAACAAACTCTGTATAAGACACTGTTGTTGTAGGAATAGTTTTTTCACTTTTCATTATACTTGGTAATGACATTAATAATGTTACTACAAATATTAACATTATTAGCCCTTTAAAATTAAACTTACCTTTTTTTACATTTTTCATTCCAGAAGAAAGTCTTGATTTTAATTCCTCTCTTCTTTCTTCTATGGTTTCTTCTATTTTAGTTTTTTCTTTTTTCTCTTCTTTTAATGTTTCTTCTGATTTTTCTTCTTCTTGTTTTTCTTCTTTTGATGAATCACTTTTCTCATTTTTTTCTTCTTTTTCTTCTTTAAAAGATGGTTTTATCTCTTCTAATTCCTCATTTTCATACTCTTTTCTTTCATTTAACATCTTAGGAATTATATTATCTAACTCTTCATCTTCTTTTATTTCTTTCTCTATCTCTTTTTCATTTTGGCTAGTCTCTTTTATTTCTTCTGTAGATTTTGTTTCTTCTACTTCAGAAACTTTTTTTAAGTCCTTATCCTCCACTATATTTCCTCCTCAATTTTAGTACTATTTTTTCTCTTTCTTTTAAAGTAAAAAAATAATTTTTGCTTTTTCTTATTCCTGCTATCCAAACTATTTCTTCAAGTCCATTTATTTTTTTATGAACTATTATAGGAATATTTTCTCTTTCTTCTCTTGGAATTTTTAAATTAACAAATATATCCTTTACTTTTTTGTAATTTTCCATTCCTTTTAATAAAATGGAATCTCCTGATTTTCTACTTCTTATTATAAGAATATCATCCTTTTTTAGATTTGTTACAAATTCTTCTTCTCCCCCTTTAAAGTCTTCATTTTGTATCGTAGCTTCAAGTATATAGTCCCCATACTCTACTTTTCCAGGTATTTTCAATACCGTTTCTTTGACTTTTTTTTCATCTTTTTTGTTTAAAGTTATATATATTTTATCATACTCTTTGATTAGAGTATAGTATTTATCTAATTTTATTTTTTTTGTACCACCTACATTTAAAATAGATATTATCCCTTCTATTTTATTACGAGAACTTTTTAAATTATTTATATTTAAATAATAGTTCATAATTTTTTTTACAATATATACATTTTCTTTTAATAAGTCTTTCACATTAATTTGATTATCTTTTATATAATTATCATAATTTATATCTAGCAGCTCATTAACTTCTCTTATCTCTTTTATAAAATTAAAAATTTTCTCTTTAAATTTAGGATTATATTTATTTTCTATAAAAGGAATTAAATCTAGTCTTATACTATTTCTTGTATAATTATTTTCTAAGTTTGTTGAATCTATTTTATATTCTATCATATTTGTATCTAAATATTCAACTATCTCACTTTTATATACTTCATTTATAGGTCTTATGAATTTCTCTCTTACATCTATTATTCCTTCTAATCCTTCAAAAGAAGCTCCTCTTATAAGTCTAAATAAAAAAGTTTCTACTTGGTCATCTAAATTATGAGCTAATGCTACTTTATTTCCATTTATTTTACTTAAAACTTCATCAAAAAATGAATATCTTATCTCTCTTCCTGCTTCTTCTAAAGTTATCTTCTTTTCTATAGAAAGAGCTTCCATACTTTTTTGTCTAACAAAAACAGGGATATTATATTTTTCTCCTAAAGATTTTACAAATCTTTCATCTCTAAGAGCTTCTTCTCCTCTATAAAGGTGATTTATATGAGCTAATGCTAAAGTAAGATTATATTCTTTTCTTATTTTTAAAAGAACTTCCAATAAAAATATAGAATCTGGACCTCCTGAACATCCCATAACTATTCTATCATTTTTTTCTATCATTTTACTTTCTTTTATTCTTTCTATTACTTTATCAATTATGCTCATATTTAACCTCTATTTTATAATTCTATATTTTGTTCCATCTTTTGTATATTCAAAGAATACATATACATCTTCTTTTTTATCTGTTTCCATATTAATAGAAAATTTTTCTAACTCTGTTGACTTATGTGCCTCTCTAGAAGATTTAAACTCCATCTTTTCTATAATATTTTTATATAATTCCTTATCTTTCTCTTCTTTTATCCACTCAGGATAATAACCTGGTTTTCCCAAGAATAAATAATCGAATTTTAAATATTCTAAAAATTCATCTAGTTTTGGAAATCCAATTTTTTTATAATATTCTACAAAATTATTAAAAATAGCTATTTCTCTATGAGCTATTTCTAAATACCCCTTATTTTTATAAAACTCTCCTATACTTTCAAAAAAATCAAAAGGACTTTCAAAGAAATTTTTTACCACAAAATCTAAAGATTTTAAAAACTTCTGAGAGTTATAATAAAAATCTAAAACTTCCTCTATATCTTTTAACTTACATAATTCTTCATAAGAAATAAAATCATTAGATATTACTTCATAAGGTGGAAAGTCCAAATACTTATAATTATATTTATGTCCATTAGCTTTCATTTCTGTTCCTTCTAACATTTTTAGAAAACCTAACTGTATCATCTCACATTTTGTATTATAAACATAATCAAAAGATTTTTTAAAAGTTTCATAATTTTCATAAGGAAGACCTGCTATTAAATCTAAATGTAAATGTATATTTTTATTTATCGCTGTTACATTATGAAATAATTTTTCTAAATCATTTTTTCTATTAATTATTCTCATTGTATCTTCGTTTATTGTCTGAACTCCAATTTCAAATTGAAATAATTTTCTAGGTACTTTTTTCAAAAAAGCCAATACTTCATCATCAAAAATATTAGCATTTATTTCAAAATGGAAAGTTATATTTTCTCTATAATTTTCTAATAAAAATTTCCAAATTTCTAAATATCTCTTTTTATCAAGATTAAAAGTTCTATCTACAAATTTTACAAGTCTTGTTCCTATATCAATAAATTTTTTTAAATCTTTTTTTGTCCTATCCAAAGAAAAATATCTTACAGTTTTATCTATAGAAGACATACAATATGAGCAATTAAAAGGACAACCTCTTGATGATTCATAATATACTATTTTATGTACATCTTCTAATTCTGAATCTTCATAAGGAAAAGGTATAATATCTAAGTTTTCTATTAATGGCTCATATCCATTAAATATAATTTTATTATTATTTCTATAATAAATTCCTTTTACTTCTTCTATATTTTTTGTTAGAAGATTTAATAGAATATTCTCTCCTTCTCCTACTAAAATTCCATCTATCTCTTTATTTTTTTCTAAAATTTCAGTTGGATTATAACTTACTTCTGGACCACCTAAATAGATTTTTTCCTTTGTTAAAACTTTTCTAATCTCTTTAACAATCTTAAAAACCATTTCAACATTCCAAATATATACTGAAAAAAATATATTTTCTGGTTTTTCTTCTATTATATCTCTTATAATTTTTTGTATATTATTATTTATACTACTTTCATATATTTTTATTTTTTCATTTGAATTTTGTTCAACATATTTTTTTAAGTATCTTATAGCTAAATTTGTATGCACATATTTACTATTAATCCCAACTAAAATATTTTTCATTATTTTTTATCTCCATTCATAAGATTTTCTCTTTGAAATTGTAAATGTTCCTCATAAGTTTCTGTAAAATGATGAGCTCCTCCTCCAGAAGCTACAAAGAAATAATAAGGAGTATTTGCTGGATTAAAAGCAGCATCAATAGATAATTTATCAGGATTTCCTATTGGTCCTGGTGGAAGTCCTTTATATTTATATGTATTATATGGAGAATCTACCTCTAAATCTTTATAATACATTTTTCTTTTTGTATAATTATATAGATAATTTACTGTTGCATCTGAAGCTAAAGCCATATCTATTTTTAATCTATTATGAAATACAGAAGAAATTATAGGTTTCTCCTCTTTTTTTACTGCTTCTCTCTCTATTATTGAGGCTAGTATAAGTTTATTATAAAAATCCTCTTTATTTGGATATTTTTCTGGTGGAAACTTCTCTAAAAATTCATTTAAGAATGCCTTTATAATTGTTTTTTCATTTGAATTTTCTGGAATAAAATAAGTATCTGGATAGAAATATCCTTCAAAATTTCCATTTGGAGTTGGATATGGAAAATCTACATTTTTTAATTCTGTTATAAATTTCTCTCTATCTATTCTCTTATCTTTTTCTAATTTATCTATTACTTCATTCACAGTTAATCCTTCTTGAATAGTTACAGAAAACATTTTATCTCTTCCTTCTTCTAGTAAATTAACTAATCCTATAACAGAATAATTTCCTTTTAATTGATAATATCCTGCTTTTATCTTTTTACCACCACTTTTAATTTTTAAATATCCTCTAAAATAATCTTTTTTCTCTGGATAAAGTTTTGTTAATATAGGTAATATTCTATCACCAGATTTTATCTCTACTATTTCATCATAATATTTTTTCTCTGTTAATTGATAAAATAAAAAACTTAAAACTATCAAAATTACACATATAAAGCTTGGAACTATAATTAATGGAAATTTAAAAAACTTTTTTATAGATTCATTTTCTTTCAATTTATTAAAATTTTCTTTTATCTTATTTAAAATTTCTTTCATACATTCTCCTAAAAATAAAATTATAAAAAACACTCCCTCAAATAATTTTCTTATTAAATAAGGGAGTAACATCTGTTATTATTTTTTTGTACTACCTTCTGCTTTTTTCTTTCTAGTTTTTTTAGGTTTTTCACTAGAAGCAGAATCTTTGGAAGAGTTTTTCTTACTTATTATTTTCTTCTCTTCTACTTCTGATTTTGGCTTTCTTCCTCTTTTTTTAGGTGTTGCTTCTTCAGATTTTTCTTCTTCAGTAGTTTTTACTTTTGCTTTTTCTACTAAAGGCTTTCTTCCTTTTTTCTGTTTCTTAAATATATCTAAAATATATTCAGCTTCAGCAAAAGGAACATTCATAAATGAGAAGTTTTCATAAACTTCTACATTTTTTATTTTATCTCTATCAATCTTCGATTCTTTTGCAATTAAATCAACTATTTTCTTAGGAGTAATCTTATCTACTCTTCCTAAGGCTATAAACAATCTCGTTTTTCCTGTTTTATCAACAGTTGCTTCTTCAATTTCATTATAATTTGAACTATCTAAAACATCCTCATAGTTTATCTTTAAAAGAGAAGCTATTATTTCTTCTGGAGTTCCCTCTTTTAATAAATCTTTAGCCATTTCTACAAAATTATCTATATTTCCTTCTTGAATTTCAGTTTTTACACTTTCTTTTATTCTATATTTTCTTGAAATTATGACATCTTTTATTCCAGGAATTTTTTCTTTTCTAATATCTGTTTTAGTTATTCTTTTTATTTGAAGTAATCTTTTATATTCAGATGGAGTTATAAAAGTTATAGCAGTTCCTTCTTTTCCAGCTCTTCCTGTTCTTCCTATTCTATGAACATAACTTTCTGCTTCTTGTGGAACTGAGTAGTTTACAACATGAGTTAAATCATTAACATCTATTCCTCTAGCTGCAACATCTGTAGCCACTAATATAGTAAGTTTTTTATCTTTAAATCTTTTTAAAGTAGTTTCTCTATAGTTTTGAGTTATATCTCCATGTAATTCTCCAGCATCATAACCTCTATCATTTAATTTTCCAGCTAGTTCATTTACATCATTTTTAGTTCTACAGAAAACTATTCCATAAAAATCAGGTTCTAAGTCTATAATTCTACATAGAGCTTCAAATTTATCTTTTTGTTTAACTTCAAAATAAATTTGGTCTGTTAAATTTGTTGTAAGCTCCTTTGTCTCAACTTTTAAAACTTCATAACCTGGTCTCATGTGATTTTCAGCTATTTTTAAAATCTCTTTTGGCATTGTAGCTGAGAAAAATAACATTCTTTTGTTTGCTTTTGTATAACTTAATATTTTTTCAATATCCTCTATAAATCCCATATTAAGCATCTCATCAGCTTCGTCAAGAATAAAATAATCTATTTCATCTAATTTTAAAAGTTTTCTATCTATTAAATCTAAAACTCTTCCTGGAGTTCCAACAACTATATCTACACCTTTTTTTACCTGTCTAATTTGTAATTCTATAGATTGACCTCCATAAACAGGTACCACTTTTAAACTTCTTCCAAAAGCAAAAGAATTTGTTTCTTCTGCCACTTGTATAGCTAATTCTCTTGTTGGAGCTAATATTATAGCTCTTATCTTTCCTGTACTTTTTTCTATTTTTTCAAGTATTGGTAAAGCAAAAGCTGCTGTTTTTCCTGTTCCTGTTTGAGCTTGCCCTATTACATCTTTTTCTCCTTTTAATAGAACAGGTATTGTTAACGATTGAATTGGACTTGGTTCTTCAAATCCTTTTTTTGATAGAGCTTTTAAAGTTTTATCACTTAAACCAAGCTCTTTAAATTTTTCTAACTTACTCATTTATCACTTCCTCATTTATTTCAAAAAATTATAAACATTTTCATTTGTAACCTAATAATTATATCATACTTTACTTTTTATTACTACAATTTATTTTTTATTCTTTTCTTAAATTCCATAACTATCAAAAAAATATTTTTCTATTTTTTCCTGAATCTCTTCAGAATAATTTCTTATTTGTTGTTTTACTAAATCTTCTATAAATTTTATTTCTTGAATATTATCAGGATAATATATAGGAACTTCTTTTAGTGGAGTTGTATAAAACTCCAAATTATAACCTTTAGATTTTCCATTTATTCTATACCATTTATAAAATATTTTAGAATTTAGATATCCTAACAAATAAAAAATATTTATATTTTTATCAATCACAGAAAGGTAATAAATGTCAGCACTCCCATAAAAGTCTTCATTACTATAAGCAAAAATATTTGTTTTACATCTTTGTCTTACAACTATTTTTTCTCCTTTAAATATTTTTTCTTCTCTACCCCATTGAAGTTCCCACCAATTTATCTTTCCACTTTTAACTTCTCTTCTTTCTTTTAATCTTTTTTGATAAATACTCAAATAATCTAAAAAGTTATTATCAACTTCTGTATCTGTATTTACATAAAATATCCAAAATTTATTTTCTTTTTTATGAGAATATTTATTTATATCTTTATTTTTATACAAAGGTTTTAAAATATCTTTGTATTCATCAGAATACATCTCTGTTATAAAGGCTCCATCATACCCAGAAATTATCCCTTGATTAATATTAACCAAATCTTTTAATCTATAATTTGATTTTTCTAAGATATTTTTTATTATTTTTTTATTTTTAGGATTTAATAAAATTATATTTCCTTTTTCATCATATAACTCTTCATTAAAAATCTCAAATTTTTCTTGGATTAAATCTGTATTATCTTTATTATTTTCTAATTCCTCTTCATCAAGATTAGAATTTTTTATAAAACATTTGGCTTTTTTTAAATTTTTTCTCCAAACAAATATAACATTATGTTGTCCATTTACATCTTTAAATACAGAAGTGTTAAAATTATTTAAATATCTATAGTTTCCCTCTTCTTTTAATTTATTTCTAAGTATAGTTCCACTATCAGCTTTTAACCAATAATTTGTAACTATATATGAAATTATTCCATTTTCTTCTAATATATCAATACCTTTTTCAATGAAAAAATATAAATAATCCATTTTACTTTGATAATATTTTTTTCCAAAATTTGTTTTTTTTATTTGAGAAAATAATTCTTTATTATTTTTTTCTCCTATATAAGGAGGATTTCCTAATACTAAATTATATTTCTCATTTATCTCTGTAGTAAGACTATCTCCTAAATAAGTTTTTATTTCCCCAGATAAATTATATTTTTTCAAAATTTTTAAAATATTTTCTTTATATTCTTGTAAAGCTATTTCATCTAAATCGTATGCAGTTATCCAACTTTCTTTATATACATATGTTCCAAAAATTTTTTTCGAAAGTCTTATTAATTTTTCAAGAGCAACACAAAGAAGATTTCCAGTTCCACAAGAAAGGTCAGCAATTTTTAAATTATTTATCTTTTCTTTTGAATATTCTCTTTGAAAATATTCTCTAAATCCCTCTCTTGTTATTTCATTTGCATATTTATATGGAGTATAAATTTTATAATTAACTATTCCCATTAAAATACCTCTAATCTTTTTTTATAAATTGGATAAGCCCATAATATTAAATATACAATAGAAAATACAACTAATTTTAAAATTATATTATTTATATAAAAACTACTTATAATTCCTATCATTGAAGCTACAATAGTTTTTATTCCAAATATCCAAAGTCTATTTAAATTAAAATTAATATATTTCTTTCTAAAAGTATATAAAAGTAAAGTAAAATTAACTATAGCAGCTATTGAAGTAGCTAAAGCTAATCCTTTATAAGCCATCGGTTTAATTAACATCATATTTAAAACTATATTTATAATTATTGCCATTATTGAAAATTTAACAGGGTCTTTACTATTTTTCATTCCATAAAAAGCTCTAGTAAGTACATGGATTGCATTATAAAAATAAAGTCCTACTGAATAGAAAAATAAAGCTTCACCTGTTATCACTATGGCTCTTTCATTAAAGTTTCCATATCCAAATAAGAATTTTACTATCTCTTTAGAATAAAAACAAAATACAGCCATACATGGAACTATTAAAAATAATAAAATATTTAATCCTTTTAATAGATTATCTTCCACACCTTTAAAATCTTTATCAACTATTTTTTTAGATAAAGTAGGATAAACAACTGTTGATACAGATATCCCAAAAACACCTATTGGTAAAGTATAAAGTCTTGTAGCATTTTCAAGGGCTGATATTCCCCCAGCTTCCAAATACGAAGCAAAAAATTGGTCTACTATAGTATTAAATTGTCTTGCTACTATTCCAACTAACATTGGAAGCATCATGTAAAATAATCTTTTTAAATACTTATCTTTCCAATAAATTTTTAAACTATACCCTTTTGTTTTTCTTAAAAATTGTGGTATCTGTACTAATAGTTGTAATATTCCTCCTACTAAAACTCCATAAGCCATAGCTTTTATTCCATAAGTTTTTCCAAAATACATAGCTGAGCCTAATATTGCTATATTAAAAAATATAGCTGTAGAAGCTGGTACTACAAAAATTTTAAAATTATTAAGTATGGCTCCTAACATTCCAGCTATTGCTATTAAAATAAAATATGGTGACATTATCTCTAAAAGCTCTGCTGCTATATGTCTAGTTTCTGGAGAAAAACCATTAACTATTAAAGCTATTATCTCCTCAGAAAATACTATCATCAAAAGAGAAATTATAACAGAAAAAATAAAAATTATATTTAAAATTGAAAATATAAATTTTCTTCCCTCTTCCTCTCCCTCTTCTTTTATTTTTTCATTATATAAAGGAATAAAAGAAGTTCCTAAAGCTCCTTCTCCTAATAGTTGTCTAAAAAAGTTACTTATTTTAAAAGCACTAAAAAAAGCATCAGTTGCTGCTGTAGCTCCAAAATAATAAGCCACAACCATACTTCTTGCTAATCCTAATACTCTACTTATTAATGTGACCACCATCACCAATATTCCACTCTTAAACATTGTACCTCCAAAAAATTAGTCTATCCTTTTTATATATATTTCCTCATTTATTCTTAATATATCAATACTTCCCTCTTTATAAGTATCTAATATTGCCAAAAAAATATATACAAGATGCATTTTATTTTCAGCTCTTTGAAATATTTCCCCCAATGTTTTTATTCCATCATAAACAAAAATTTTTAATTTTTCTATTTCATCTTCTAAAATATAGGTTCTTTCATATTTTATTTGCATTATTTCTGTATTTTGTTTTGATAAATATTTTTTATAACTTTCATAAACATCATCTAAAGTCAAAGTATCTAAATTATATTCTTTAGAATCTACCTTTGTAATTTTTCTTCCCTCTTTTTTAGAATAGCTAATATTAAATTCATTTTCTAATTTAGCTACATCTTTTGTTACTTCTTTAAAAATCTTATATTCCTCTAGTCTTCTTTTTAATTCTTTTTCAGATTCTTTTTCTTTTTCAAAACTTAATATAGAATAAGCTTTTATTTCTAAAAGTTCAGTTGCTATTAGTACAAATTCAACTTTTATATCTAAATTATCTCTTTTACTTTCCTCTAATATAGATAAATACTCATCTATAATTTGAGTTATCCTAATTTCAGAAATTTTCATTTTTTTCTTCTCAATTAGATATAGTAAAAGTTCAAGAGGGCCTTCAAAATTATCAAGCTTTAAAACTATGTCCTTATTTGATTCTATTTCTTTTTTATTTTCTATTTGAAAATTTTCTCCAGTTTTCAACATCATTTTTTATTCCTTGTCTCAATTCTTCCATAGAGTTAAATTTTTTTTCTTCTCTTAAATGTTTTTCTAAACTAACATCTATTTTTTTCCCATATATTTCTCTATCAAAATCCAATATATGAACTTCTACACTTAATTCACCAGGTTTTAAAGTTGGATTTCTTCCAATATTTATAACTGCATTATATTTTTTTTCCTCTCCTTCTATTAAAACAGTTCCTCCAAATATTCCAAAAGGTGGATATACTTTATTTACTATTTTTAAATTTGCTGTTGGAAAACCTAGAACTCTTCCTAATTTTTTTCCATGTTCCACAACTCCAGAAATGAAAAATGGTCTTCCTAGATATATATTTGCTTCTTCTATTTTTCCATCTAATATTAATTTTCTAATTAATGTAGAACTCAAAACTTTTCCTTTATAATCTATAGCTGGAATTTCATTTAATTTAATTCCCTTTGTAGGTAAAATTTCTCTTAAATACTCTACATTTCCACTCCCTCTTTCTGCAAAAGTATAATTAAATCCTACAAATATCTCCTTGGCTCCTAAATATTCTATTAAAAATTTATTTATAAATTCTTCTTTTGTTGTTTTAGCATATTCTTTATCAAAAGTTTGGAGAACAACATAATCTACACCCATTTCTTCTAATAATTTCAATTTTTCATCTATAGTATTTATTATTTTAGGAACTCTTTCTGGAGCTACAATTTCTAATGGATGATTTAAAAAAGTGTAAACTACAGATATTCCATTATTCTTTCTAGCTTTCTCTATTGCTCCATTTATCAGAACTCTATGTCCCCTATGAATTCCATCGAAAGTTCCTAAAGCAACATAGCTGTTTTTTAACCTTTCATTAGTATTTTGTATATCAATTATGATTTTCATCAAAATCTCTCCCCTTGTTTTCCTCTAATAATTCATTATATATCTCTTCTATCCTTCTAAATCTATTTCTTATTCCTGACTTTGATATTCCTATCATATCTGCAAGCTCCTGTAAAGAACTTTCAGGATTTTGTAATCTTAAAAAAGCTACTTCTTCCAAAACAGATGAAAGTTTATTTATTCCCATAACTTTTCCTATATAATTTATCATTTTTATCTGTTTAAGTCCTGTATTTAAGGCTTTAGTTTCATTAGCTACTTCCCAATTCATCTCTCTTATAGTTTTATTTTTTAAATCTTTCATCATAGTTATCTCTTCATATTTATAAAATTCTTTTATAGACCCAATCATAACTAATACATCCATTATATCTTCACAGTTTCTTAAATAAACTAAATTTTTATTTCTTTTTTTAGTTTTTGAAACTTTTTTTCCAAGATTTAATAATATTCTATATAGCTCTTCTGCCATCTCTTCATCATCTATAAAAAAGTCCATAGCATACTCTTTTTCTGGAGGTTTAACATAACCAGTTGACAAAAATAATCCTCTTACAAAACCAGCTACTCTTTCTTCATCTTCTTCTATTTTTTCTCCTCTAAATCCTTCTAACATTTTTATAAAATCACTATATCCATTTTGTTTTTCAATAGTGATTATATAAACTCTATGTTCGCCAAAATTCATACTTATAGAATATTTTACACTTAATTTTAATTGTGTTACTTCTTTTAAAAGTCCATATACTCTATTTGCTAACTCTATACTTTCTAACTTAAATTCTATTTTATTAGGATGAATAGCATTTTTTACATCTAATATTCCTCGTAATTCTGCTATTTTTTCTTTGGTTGTGTATATTGATTTCTTTATTATTTCTGTTTTTACTTGAGAAGTATAAGACATTTCACTCTCCTTTCCTCAAAACTATTTAGCTTCAGCCCAATTTTTACCTTCAGCACTATTTACCTCTAAGTGTACTTTTTTAAAATCTACACTATTTTTCATAATATTTTCTATTATCTCTCTATAATAATCTACTTTTTCCTCTTTTATTTCAAAAATAAGTTCATCATGTACTTGAAGTAACATTTTTATATCATCTTTATTTTTTATTTCATTATAAATTTTTATCATAGCTTTCTTTATAATTTCAGCTGCTGTTCCTTGAATAACTGTATTAACAGCCATTCTCTCCCCTTGATTTTTTATATTTTTATTTTTTGAATTAATTCCATCTATAATTCTTCTTCTTTTAAAATATGTTTCTACATATCCTTTTTTTTCAGCCTCTGCTATGATATCCTTTTCAAACTCTTTAACTTTAGGATACTCACTAAAATATTTTTCTATATATTCCTTTGCTTCACCTTGAGTTATTTTTAATTCTGAAGCAAGTCCAAATGGAGTTTTTCCATAAATAACACTAAAGTTTATAGTTTTAGCTATTATTCTTTCTTCTCTACTTACTTCTTCATCTTCTTTTAAATCAAAAATTTTCCTAGCTGTTAAACTATGTAAGTCTGCATTTCTTCCATAGGCTTCTATCAAATTTTCATCACCAGACATTTCTCCTAAAACTCTTAATTCTATTTGAGAATAGTCTATTCCTAAAAGCTTATTTCCTTCTTTTGCTATAAATCCCTCTCTTATTTTCATTCCCTCATCTGTTTTTACAGGAATATTTTGTAAATTTGGGTCAGAAGAAGATAATCTTCCTGTAGCTGTCCCTGTTTGATTAAAAGTAGTATGTATTTTATTATTTTCATCTCTTACTTTTAATAGAGCATCTACATATGTTGATTTTAGTTTTGTGAATTTTCTATATTCTAATATATATTCTGCTATTTTTTCTCCTCTATCTTTCAATGTTTCTAAAACTTCTACATCTGTTGAATAACCACTTTTAGTTTTTTTAACAGGAGTGATATTTAACTTAAAAAATAAAATTTCTGATAATTGTTTAGGAGAATTTATATTAAATTTTTCACTAGCTTCTTCATATATTTTATTTTCTAATTTTTCAATTAATTCTGTAAGCTCTATACTATAATCTTGAAAATATTTAGGGTCAATAGTTATTCCTTCTTGCTCCATAGAAGCTAAAACTTCTATTAAAGGAATTTCTGTATCTTTAAGATTTTTCATTAAACCTTTTTCTTCTAAATCTTCTTTCATATCAGGATAAACTTCTTGAATAAGAGCTGACATTTTACATAAATATTTTCCATATTCTTCTATATTTGTATTTGCTCTTTCTTCTTTTCCAAATATCTCAGTATAATTTTTTATATCTATTCCTTCATTTGAAGCTACCATCTCTAACCCTTCTTTAGTCTGAGCAGTTTGTAAATGGTATCCCAACATCATATCAAATTCCATATTTTTTGTAGAAATTTTTCCTATATTTTTTATTACATTCTTAAATCCATAAGTTACAAATTTTTTATCCATATTAAAAATTTCTTGAATTTTTTCTTTTGAATAATTTTGAAATTTTTCTCCTAATTTTAAATTATGAGCAAAAGGTAAGTAATAATCTTTCTTAGAAGTTGAAAAAGAAATCCCTACATTTTCTGTATAAAAGAAAATTTCTTTTTCTGTTTTTAAATTTTCTTTTAATTTTTCAAATTTTTCATCATTATCTACTATAAAAATTTCTTCATCTTTTTTTATTTCTTCTTTCTCTGATATATTTTCAAAGAGTCCTAATTGAGAATTTTTATTTTCCTCTTTTATTTTTTCTACTGCTTCCTCTAAATTCATTCTTTTAATAAGAGTTTTAAATCCTAAAGCTTTGAAAAGCTCTAAAGTTTTTTTACTGTTTATATTATAAGATATTTGTGAAATTTCTATGTCAAGTGGAATATTTTTATCAATAGTAGCTAATTTTCTACTTAAAAAAGCCATTTCTTTATCTTCTTCTATATTTTTTATAAGTCCAGGTCCTATTCCTGGAATTTCTCTTAAAGAAGAAATATTTTCATATATCCCCTCTAAATTTTGATATTTTTCAAGCATTGGAATAGCCTTTTTTTCTCCTACTTTTCTAACTCCTGGAATTCCATCACTTTTATCTCCTATAAGTCCAAATAAATCTGGTATCACTTCTGGAGTTACTCCTAAAAACTCTACTACATCTTCATTAGTTTTTAAAATTTTAAATCCTCCATCATCACCTTTTCCCATAAGAGCAATATTTATATTTTCATCAACTAATTGAGCTAAATCTTTATCACCAGTAATTATATATATTTCATAATTTTCTTTTGAAAATCTCTTAGCAATAGTTCCCATAACATCATCAGCTTCATAACCATCTATTTTTAATCTTTTAATTCCAAAACAATCTAATACTTCTTCTATTCTAGGAATTTGAACAAGTAAATCTTCTGGAATTGCCTCTCTATTTTTTTTATAATCTTCAAATATCTCACTTCTTTTTAATGTAACTCTTTTCACATCTTGTGCTGCACATATATAGTCAGGAGAAAATTCTTTTATAATACTTAGTAATGTATTAGTAAAACCATAAACAGCTCCTGTTGGTTCATCTTTTGTTTTAAAATTCATATTTGCATAAAAAGCTCTATACATAATTGCACTAGTATCTAATAAAACTATTTTTTTCATTTTTCCTCCCAAATATTTCTACAAATTTCCGCATAATATTATATCATATCTTCCATTTTTTTTCATAAAATCTTATATATATTTTATATTTTTCTTTAATGACTTTTTTATTTTCTTGTCAAGGCTGTATTTTTTTGGTATAATTAAAAATATATTATTTAATAAAGATAAGATGGAGGTTTTTTATTATGAACATAGTAATTTTAACTGGAAGATTAACTAGAGACCCCGAATTAAAATATGGACAAAGTGGAAAAGCTTATTCTAGATTTTCCTTAGCTGTTGACAGACCTTTTTCTAAAGGAGAAGCTGATTTTATTAACTGTGTGGCTTTTGGAAAAACAGCAGAGCTTGTTGGAGAATATTTAAGAAAAGGTAGAAAAGTAGGAATTAATGGTTCTCTTCAAATGAATAGATATGAAGTTAATGGAGAAAAAAGAACTTCATATGATGTTTTAGTTAATAGTTTAGAGTTTTTAGAAGCAAAGGGAACTTCAACTGGTGCTGACGACAATTATTCTTCACATGAGACTGTATCAGAACCAACTCCGTCATTTAGTCAAATGGATGATGACGAATTTCCATTCTAAAAATAATTTAATTTTTAGTTATTAAAATTTTTTACATATATTTTTAATTTTATGGAGGAAAAATGAAAAAAAACAGTATTGTTATTCTTGATTTTGGTTCTCAATACAACCAATTAATTGCAAGAAGAATTAGAGAGATGGGAGTTTATGCTGAGATTGTTCCTTATTATGAACCTCTTGAAAAAATAAAAGAAAGAGAACCTAAAGGAATTATTCTTTCTGGTGGACCTGCCTCTGTTTATTTAGAAGATGCATATATGATAGATAAAGCTCTTTATGATTTAGGTATTCCTGTTCTTGCTGTATGCTATGGTATGCAACTTACAAACCATTTACTTGGAGGAAAAGTTGAAGCTGCTGATAAGCAAGAATTTGGAAAAGCTATATTAGTTCTTGATGATTCTACAAATCCATTATTTGAAGGAATCCCTAATAATTCTCAAGTATGGATGAGCCACCAAGACCATGTTGTTAAAATGGCTCCTGGATTTGTTCAAATAGCTCACACTGATTCTTGTATCGCTACTTGCTACAACAAAGAGAAAAATATTTATTGTGTTCAATTCCATCCAGAAGTTACTCATTCTGAATATGGAAAAGAAATTTATAGAAATTTTGTATTTAATGTAGCTAAATGTGAAAAAAATTGGAGTATGAATAACTACATTGAAGAAACTATAAAAAATATAAAAGAAAAAGTTGGAGATAAAAAAGTTTTACTTGGTCTTTCTGGAGGAGTTGATTCTTCTGTAGCTGCCACTCTTATCCATAGAGCTATTGGAGACCAATTAACTTGTATTTTTGTTGATACAGGACTTTTAAGAAAAGATGAAGCTAAAACTGTTATGCAAGTATATGGAGAAAATTTCCATATGAATATTAAATGTGTAGATGCTGAAGAAAGATTCCTTTCTAAATTAGCTGGTGTATCTGACCCTGAAACTAAGAGAAAAATAATTGGAAAAGAATTTATTGAAGTATTTAATGAAGAAGCTTCTAAACTTACTGATGTTACATTCTTAGCACAAGGAACTATATATCCAGATGTTATTGAGTCTCAATCTGTAAAAGGACCTTCAATGACTATAAAATCTCATCATAATGTTGGTGGATTACCAAAAGAAATGAAATTCACTCTATTAGAGCCATTAAGAGAATTATTTAAAGATGAAGTTAGACAAGTCGGAAGAGAATTAGGAATTCCTGACCATATGATTGATAGACATCCATTCCCAGGTCCAGGACTTGGAATAAGAATCTTAGGAGAAGTTTCTAAAGAAAAAGCTGATATCTTAAGAGAAGCTGATGCTATATTTATTGAAGAACTTAGAAAAGCTGACCTTTATAACAAAGTTAGCCAAGCTTTTGTAGTTTTATTACCTGTAAAATCTGTTGGAGTTATGGGGGACTTTAGAACTTATGAGTATACTGCAGTTTTAAGATCAGCTAATACTATAGATTTCATGACTGCTACTTGGTCTAAATTACCTTATGAATTCTTAGAAAAAGTTTCTAATAGAATTATCAATGAAGTTAAAGGAATCAATAGATTGACTTATGATATTTCTTCTAAACCACCTGCAACAATTGAGTGGGAATAGTTGTCACAATTTTTAAATTCGTTTTATTTAAAGAATTTATAAAAATCGAAATAAAGTATTGAGCACAAATTGATCATATAAATAAAAAAGCACAAATTTATTGTGCTTTTTTATTTATAATTTTATTTTTTATATGTAAAAAACTTATTTAATTATAATTCCATATAAAAATATTCTTTTACTTAAATAAATTTAAGAAGAATGTAATTATAGCAGCGTTTGTAAAGTTACTAATTAATCCTCCAATTACTGGAACAACAAAGAATGCTATTTTAGAATATCCATATTTATCACAAACAGTTTTCATTGTAGCCATAGCCACTGGTACAGCTCCTAAACCAAATCCTGTATGACCAACAGCCATTACAGCTCCATCATAGTTTTTGCCAAGTAATCTGAAAGAAATTATTCCAGCAAATAAAACTATAAACACTACTTGCCCAATTAATAAAATTATCATAGGAATAGCTAAGTCAGCTAATTGCCATAATTTCATTGTCATAATAGACATTGTAACAAACATTGCTAATGAAATTTCTCCTAAAGTATCAATAGATTCATACAGAGCCTCATCTTCACCTTTTACTTTGTCATAAACATTTCTTATTATTAATCCACCTAACATACATAATACATGAATTGGTAAACTTACACCTGGTAATAATTTTTTTAAGATTAAAAATAATAAAGAACCAAATCCACAAGCTAAAAACATTAAACTTGTTGCTTTTAAAGCTCTATCTTTATTCATTATAAATTGTTTTTGACTAGCTTTTTCCATCTCTTGTATTTCTTCAGCTGTAGAATTTCCTTTTAATCCATACCTTTGAACAATAGCATTTCCTAAAGGTCCTCCTACTATACAACCTGAAATTAAACCAAAAGTAGCAGCTGCTATAGCTACCTCAACAGCTCCTGTAGCTCCCATTTTCTCAGCTATTGGAGCAAATGAAGCAGCATTTCCATGTCCTCCTGTCATTGGAATAGAACCTGTCATCAAAGCTATCAAAGGACTAATATTCATTATTTTTCCTAACCCAACAGCAATTACATTTTGTAAAAAAGCTGTAACAGCTGCTAATATTGAGAAAATTAAAATTAATTTTCCTCCTTTTTTTAAAAGTCCAAGACCAGCAGCAGCTCCACTAGCTGCAAAGAATAAACAATAAAAAATAGTATTCACTGTACCACTATCAAATTTAAAAATTGCAATTTTTGAAATATATAAGATACAAGCCAATATTGAAAATAAAAGTCCCCCAACAACTGCTGATGGAATACAATATTTTTTTAATATTGTAAATTTATTTCTTAAAAAATCTCCTAACCAAATAAGTAAAACAGTAACAGCCATTGTTTGAAACACATCAATTTTTAATTCTAACATCTTTTTTTAGATAAATTAAATTTATCTATCCTCCTTTTTAAATTTTAAATCATTACAAAATTATACTCTTTATTCTATCATATTTTATAAATTTAGTCTAGTTTTTTATGTAATATAAACTTTTTATAAAAAATATCTATATCGATTATTTTAAAAATTTTTTAATAACTTTTCTTCAATTAAATTTAATCTAATTTTAGCCTCTTTTGTATCAGATTCTAAATAATATTTTTTAGCTAAGCCAAAATTCTTTTGTTCTTCATAAACTATTCCCAATAAATACTTTGCTTCTAAATTATTTTTATCTTCTATTGCTACTTTTAAATATTTTTCTGCTTTTTCATCTTCATTCAACTTTAAATAAATTTTTCCTAAATAAAAAGAAATTTCTCTTTTCATAATAAGGTCCTCATAAACATCTAAATCATCAACATAATCTAAAGCAAGAAGATAATATTTTTCAGCTTTCTTTAATTCATTATTTTCTTCATAAATCTTAGCTATTTCATAAGCATATTCAAAAAGATTATTTTCCTCTACTATTGATAAATATTTTTCAGCTTCTTCATAATTTTTTACTTTAAGATAAGCTTTACATAAATTATATTTTATTTTTTCCTTTTTATTATACCAAGTATAAAAATCTAACTCTTTGTCTTCTAGAATCTTGTAATATTTTATAGCTCTAATATAATCTTCTTTTTCCATACATTTTTCTGCAAATTCAAAGATATACTTAAAATCTACATTTCCAATTAATAATTTTAAATATTTTTCCGATAATTCAAAATTCTTACGTTGTTCATAGAGTTTATGAAGTTCTTTTTGACAATCAATATCATCTTTTTCGGCTCCTAATATAAAATATTTTTCTGACAACTCATAATCATGATATTCTTTATATAAATCTCCTAAAAAATAATATGCTGTTGAATTATCTCCAGCTAATTTCAAATATTCTTCACATTTTCCAAAATCATCTTTTTTATGATAAATCATAGCTAAATATAAACATACATCTGGGTCGTCTTCTATTGACATTTTTTTCCATGTTTCTATTGCTAAATCCTCTTGATTATTTTTATAATATAAGTAACCTAAATTAAAAATAGCTTTTTTATTTCCTTGTTCAATAGAAAGATTATAATATTTTATAGCCAAATCTATTTGACATTGTTTTTTATAGACTGTTCCTAAATAATTTTGAAATTCTGAATTTCCTTTATCTGCATACTCTTTTAAATATTTTTCTGCTAAATTTAACTTTTTATCATCTAAATATAATTTTCCTAACTCTAATTGTCCTTCGACACTACTATTTTTAGTAGCCATATCAAAATATTTTTCTGATAATGAAATCATATTTATTTTATAATAAATTTTTCCTAATTCAACCATAGCATTTATATTATTATTTTCAATTATCTCTTTTTTTAATTGTTCTATTTTTAATTCTTCCATCCTAAACCTCCTTTACTATTTTATTGTATTTTTATTATATCATATTTTTATATTTATATGGAATTTAAATAAAAATATTAAGTAATATTATATTTTCTTCTAAAAAATATACATTTCTTTCAAAAATAAATATACTATTTGATAATTTTCTCTCTATTATTTTTTATATTTTTATAAAAATAATTTTTTATGTTACAATATATTATTAAATAATATTATAATAAGGAGGAGCTATTTTGAATTTTTTAAAAAGTATTTATTTTGAAATGTCAAAAAGTGAAAAAGAACTTCTAATCAAATTTCTTCTTTGCTCTATTTTAGGTTTTAGCTTTGCTTGGATAATAAATGAACCATTTAGTATAGCAGCCCCTGTTACAGCAAGTCTTATAGTTTACACAGATAGAGGATATGTTGGTTCTTTAAAATATGGAGGAAAAAGAATTTTAGTTCAAATTCTTGAAGGAATACTAGTTATAGGATTAATTATGTTTTTTCATTATTTAAAATTTCAACTTCCTATTCCACTTTTAATTATAATTTCTTCTTGTATTGCTATATGTATAAGTCTTCCTATTAATTATAAATGGCAAATAGCTCCTCTTCCTATTACTTTAATTGTTTCTATTTTTATTATTGCTATTGGTTATGTTGGAAATGGAAAATATCTATATTTTAGATTATCGCATTGTATAGCTGGATTTATTATAGCGTATTTTATAAATTGGATTTTTATGCCTCATAAAGACCGTTATAAATTAGCTCTTTTTCAATTAAAAAATTGTGGTTCTTTTATTCTAGAAAAATTACCTAAAGATTTAAAAATTTCTAATTTTCCTCAAACCTCATTAAATGAAATTAATTTTGCAAATATAAAAAATATTCTTCAAAAAAATATAGTTCTTTTAAAAGAAGATAGTAAAAATACTCTTCCTTTTGGAAAAAAATATAAACATCCCGAAGAAAAAATATTTTACTTAACTAATTTAATAGTTCTTTTAAACCATATAGAAACTTTAGAAAAAGATATAAACAAATATGAAAAAAATTTATCTGAAAATTTTAAAAATATTCTGAGAAAAGAAATTAATAATATAGGTATTTTTTATTTTTCTTTTATTGAATATTTTGAAAATAACATTAATTATTCTAAAACTATCCTTGAAAATAATATTTCATTTAAAAACCCTTTTGAAATTATTGTTTTTTCAGATATTATTCGTTGTAAAGAAATAATAAATATATTAAACTCAAAAATTTTATAATAAAAAAGAAGAGAGAATATCTCTTCTTTTTTATTTTTTTATTATTTTATATTTAATTACTTTCATTTTTTTGTCATTTGATTCTGCAAATCCATTAGTTGCTTTTCCTTCATCTATTCCCTCTATTTCTAATTCAACTTCTGAATAATTACCTTCTTCTTTTTCAACTAAATCTTTCATGTAATTATTTAAAATTTCTACTTTTTCATCATCACTATACAACCAATAATTTATTTCACTATCTTTATCTTGAAAAATTCTTATTTCATGTCCAAATGTATAAATTCCCTCATACTTTTTTATTTTAGTATTAGTGCAATTTGAAAATAGTAATCCTATAATAGATAAAACAGCTAACTTTTTTATCATAAATTTATCTCCTTTTATTATAGGTTGATATATAATTTTTATAAACTTAGATAAGTTCTATCATATCTTTTACAGAATTAAATATATAATCTGGTTTATAAATTGATTCTTTTAAAGTTTCTTCAGTTGTTTCTCCACTCATCACTAAAACTGATGTTATTCCATTGTCAAGTCCTGTTCTTATATCTGTATAAAGTCTATCACCCACAATTGCTGTTTCTTCTTTTGAAATATTATATTTTTCAATAATTCCATCTATTATATATTTATTAGGTTTCCCTATAACTAAAGGTATTTTTCCTGTTACTGCTTTTATCATCTCTATCATAGAACCTGTATCAGGCATACATTTTCCTCCATCTAAAGGACATACAAAATCTGGATGTGTTGCTATATATGGAACTCCAGCAAAAATATAGTCACAAGCTATCCAAATTTTATCATAAGTTAATGTTGTATCAAAACCTAAAACTACAAAATCTACTTTTTTATCTCTTTCTTTAACTATTTCAAAACCAGATTTTATAAATGCTTCTTCTAAAAATTCATTTCCTAATAAAAATATTCTAGCTCCTTTTTTTATTTTATTTAAATAAATAATAGTTGCTTCTGTTGACCCAAAAATTTCTTCTACATCAGCATCTATCCCTAATTTTTTTAACTTTTCAACATAAGCTTCTCTATTTTTAGAAGAATTATTAGTCATAAAAATATATTTTTTATCCCTTGCTTTTATCTTTTCTAAAAATTCTTTTGCTCCTTCTATTAATTGGTTACCTAGATATAATGTTCCATCCATATCCAACAGAAAATATTTTTTGTTTTCTATCATCTTTTCTCCTTTATATTTTGACTTATTAAAAGCCTTAGATTAGTCTAAGGCTTTATTATTTGAAAATTTGGGTTTATTAATGCCTTTATATATATTTGTCCATCTTTTTCTTCTACAATAAAATTAATTTCATCTTTTTCTTCTAATATTCTTTTTATTTTTTCAATTACTTCTTTTTTCTTATTTAGAAAAATTGTAAAATCTATATTAAAATCATATCTAGAATTTACTTTAAAAGAAGAACCTAAGGCAGTTTCATTAATAATTTTTTCTTCTGTACATACTATTTCTCTTACAAAATTACCAAAGCAATCATAAAGTATTATTTTTTTCATAAATTCTACCACCTTTCTTTATTTATACCTCTATATTATATATATAGCTTATCTTTTCAAAAAAATCAATTTTATTTATTATTTAGACGCAGAAAATTGAAAAATATCTTTTGTTAATTTATTTTTTTCTAAATATAAAACGCTCTTGTTATATTACTATTTTTTTGTTATAATATTTTGCTAATAAAATTTTTTATAAAAGGAGAAAATGATGTCATCAAACATTAAAAGGGAAAAATTTGAAGATAGTGAATACTCATTATCAGAAGTACCAAAGTCGAAAAAAACTCAAGGACTTTGGGCTGCAATGGTTGTTCTTGTAGGATTTACTTTTTTTACTCCTAGTATGACAGCTGGAGGAAATCTTGGTATTGGAATGAATATAAAAAATTTCTTTACTGTAGTGGCCTTGGGAAACGCTTTTTTAGGAGTTTATTGTGGATTACTTGCCTATATTGGACAAAAAACAGGTTTAACTTTAGACCTTCTTGGTCGTTATTCTTTTGGAAAAATTGGTTCTTATTTACCATCAGCTTTAATTAGTTTTACACAAATTGGTTGGTTCGGTGTTGGAGTTGCTATGTTTGCTATTCCTGTATCTGGACTTACTAAAATTCCTGTATGGATTTTAATTTTAATTACAGGAATTATTATGACTATAACTGCATATAAAGGAATAAAAGCTTTAGCTATTCTTGGTTCTATAGCTGTTCCTTTAATTGCTATCTTGGGAATTTATTCTATTAATTGGGGAATATCAGAAGTTGGAGGATTTATAAATGTATTTAAAGAAAATCCAATTAATCCTTTAACTCTTTCTACAGGAATTGCTATTGTAGTTGGTTCTTTTATTTCTGGCGGAACTGCTACTCCTAACTTTACTCGTTTTGCTAAAGATTCTAAGACAGCTATCATAGCTACTGTTATAGCTTTCTTTATTGGAAATTCAATTATGATGATTTTTGGAGCTGTTGGAGGAGCTGTTACTGGAATTCCTGATATATTTGATATTTTAATTTTACAAGGATTAGCTATTCCAGCTACTATCACTCTTGGTTTAAATATTTGGACTACTAATAATAATGCTCTATATACAGCTGGACTTGGTGTTTCAAATATTACAAAAATTAATATGAAACCTATGGTTTTAGTTGGAGGATTTATTGGAACTCTTACAGCCATTTGGTTATATTATAATTTTGTTGGGTTCTTAAGTCTTTTAAGTGGAATGATTCCTCCTGTTGGAATTGTTATTATTCTTCATTACTTTTTACATAAAAATGAATATTCTAAAAAAGAAATTCCTAATTTTAATATGAGTGGTATTATGGGAGTTATTGTTGGTTCTTTTATAGGAATTTTTGTTTCTGTAGGAATAAAACCTATAAACTCTTTAATAAGTGCTGCTATTGTGTTTATTATTTTAGATAAAATTTTAACTAAAAAAAATTAAAAGGAGAATATGCATGTTAATAAAAAATATTTTTATTGAAAATAGTAAAGAAACTAGTGATATTAGAATAGAAAATGGTATTTTTAAAACAATAGGTAAAAATCTATCTCCTTTACCTAATGAAGAGGTTTTAGATTGTAAAGGAAAATCAGCTTTTCCTCCATTTATTGAAAGTCATGTTCATTTAGATACTTGTCTTACTGCAGGAGACCCTGTATGGAATATGTCAGGGACTCTATTTGAAGGAATTGAATGTTGGGCTAAAAGAAAAGAAAAATTAAGTAAAGAAGATGTTAAAGATAGAGCTCGTCGTGCTATAAAAATGCAAGTAGCTAATGGAGTTCAACATATTCGTACTCATGTAGATGTTACTGACCCTACTCTCATTGCTATGCAAGGAATGATTGAATTAAGAGAAGAATTAAAAGATATTGTTAATATACAAATAGTTGCTTTCCCTCAAGAAGGAATTTTAAGTTATCCTAATGGAAAGGAATTATTAGAAAATGCTGTAAAAATGGGAGCTGATTGTGTCGGAGCTATTCCACATTTTGAATTTACTCGTGAATATGCTGTTGAAAGTGTAAATTATTGTATTGAACTAGCTTTAAAATATAATAAATTAGTAGATGTTCATTGTGATGAAATTGATGATGAACAATCTAAAGGTTTAGAAGTCTTAGCTTGTAGAGCTTTAGAAACTGGATTAAAAGATAAAGTTACAGCTAGTCATACTACAGCTATGCATAGTTATAACAATGCTTATTGTAGTAAATTATTCCGTCTTTTAGGAATGAGTGATATAAACTTTGTTTGTAATCCTCTTGTTAATACTCATCTACAAGGTAGATTTGATACTTATCCAAAACGTCGTGGAGTTACTAGAGTAAAAGAGTTATTAGCTAATGGAAATAATGTTTCTTTTGGACATGATGATATTTTTGACCCTTGGTATCCATTAGGAACAGGAAATATGATGACTGTTGCTCATATGGGATTACATGTTTGTCAAATGATGGGATACGAAGAAATTATGAATAGTTATAAATTAATTACATACAACGCTGCTAAAACTTTAAACCTTGGAGATTCTTATGGAATTAAAGAAGGAAATCCAGCAAGTTTCTTAATAATTAATAGTGATAATTTCTATAATGCCTTAAATAATCAAAGTGAAATTTTATATCATTTTAATAAAGGAAAAGTTATTGCTTCTACAAAACCTGCTGTAAAAGAAATTTTCTTTTAATTAAATTTTAAATAATATTTTGGGGTTGTTACATTTTATAGAATTGCTAATAAAAATTTGTAACATCCCTTTTTTATTATAATTTTTTTATTCACAAAAGGAGGATTTATGAAATTTTTACCTATTGGTCTTCTATTTATTTCTAATATTTTTATGTCTTTTGCTTGGTATGGTCATTTAAAAAATACAAATAGTGCTCTTTGGTATGCTATTATTACAAGTTGGGGAATTGCTTTTTTAGAATATTGTTTTTCTATACCAGCAAACAGAATAGGTTCTCATTTTTTTACTGTTGCTCAATTAAAAATTATACAAGAAGTTATTACTTTAGTAGTATTCTCTGGTTTTTCTGTTCTTTATTTAAAACAAGAGTTCAAACTAAATTATATTTATGCTTTCATTTGTTTAATAGGAGCTGTTTATTTTATGTTTAAAAAATAACTATTTTTATCTTATTGTTTATTTTTATATTTTTTGATATAATTTATTCAGATTAAAATATAAATATAACTATAGGGAGTTTAAAAATGAAAATAATTATTGTTGGGGCTGGAAAAGTAGGTGAATTATTGTGTAATGACCTTTCCAATGAAGGAAATGACATTACTCTTATTGAAACCGATTCTAAAATTTTGGATAAAGTCTTATCATACTACGATATTATGGGAATTGTAGGAAATGGAACTGACTGTGATACTTTAAAAGAAGCTTATGTTGATAGTGCAGATATTTTTCTTGCTGTCACTCAATCTGATGAAATAAATATTATTTCATCTATTATGGCAAAAAAATTAGGAGCCAAATATACTATTGCTCGTGTTAGAAATCCTTTATACTTTTCACAAATGAATTTTATGAGTGAATCTTTAGGTATTGATAGACTTTTAAATCCTGAAGCTGAGGCAGCATTTTTTATCTCTAAAAATTTAGAGTTTCCTAATGCATTAAATGTTGAAACTTTTGCTAAAAACAAAGTTACTATGGTTGAGTTTTTAGTTCAAAAAGAAAGTTATATTGATGGTATAAAATTAAAAGATTTTAAACACAATCATTTTAATAATATTTTAGTTTGTATAGTTGAAAGGGGACAAGAAGTTTTTATTCCAACAGGGAATTTTATTTTAAAAGCTGGAGATAAAATTTATATAACAGGATATCCAGATGATATTCAAGAATTTTCTAAATCTTTAGGTAATAATGATGAAAAAATAAAATCTGTTATGATTATAGGTGGTGGAAAAATAACTCACTACTTAATACAACTTTTATTAGAAAAGAAAATCAATGTTAAAGTTATTGAAAATGATGCAAAAAAAGCTAGAGTATTAAGTGAAATTTTTGAGGATGCTACTATTGTTCATGGAGATGGAACTGATAATGAATTATTAGAAGAGGAAAATTTTAGAAATTATGATGCTTTAATTTCTCTTACAGGAATAGATGAAGAAAACATTATTCTTTCTCTATATGCAAATAAAGTTGGAATTAAAAAGACTATTACAAAAATAAATGGTATTTCTCTTTTCAATGTTTTAGAAATCGTTGGACTTCAATCAATTATAACACCTAAAAAAATAGTTGCTGACCATATTGTTAAAATTGTAAGGTCTCTAATTAGTTCTCAAGAAGAAAATATAGAAACTTTATATAGAATTTCTGAAAATAAGGTTGAAGCAATAGAATTTAAGGTTCCTAAAACAAGTTTAATTACTAATGTTCCTCTAAAGGAATTAAATATTAAAGAAAATCTTTTGATTCTTTATATAATTAGAGAAAATTCTGTTATTTTTCCTAAAGGTGATGATATAATTTTACCTGAAGATAGAATTATTATTATTACAACTGAAAAATATCTAAATGATGTTAATAAAATTTTAAAATAGTGGTGAAATATTATGAATATTAAAATGATAAAATATATAATTGGGACTATTTTAAAACTAGAAGCTAGTTTTATGTTAATACCTTTATTTTTAAGTTTTTTTTATAAAGAAAGTAATTTGGTTAAATTTTCTCATGGTATTACCATTTTTTTATCTTTTATAATTGGATTTTTTCTTTCTAAAAAGACTCCAGAAAATACCAAAATTTTTGCAAAAGAAGGACTTCTTATAGTTTCTTTCTCGTGGATTACTCTTTCTTTATTTGCAGCTTTACCATTTTTTATAAGTAGACAAATTCCTTCATATATTGATGCTTTTTTTGAAGTTGTAAGTGGATTCACAACTACAGGAGCTAGTATTTTAACTAATGTAGAAGCTTTGGATAAATCTTTGTTATTTTGGAGAAGTTTCACGCATCTTGTAGGTGGAATGGGAGTTTTGGTTTTAGCTTTAGCAATATTACCTAAAAATAGTAATCAATCTTTACACATAATGAAAGCTGAGGTTCCTGGTCCAACTTTTGGAAAATTAGTAGCAAAAATGTCTTATAATTCAAGAATTTTATATATGATTTATATTTTTATAACTTTATTAATAATTTTCTTTCTTTTTATAGGAGGAATGCCTTTATTTGATTCTGTAGTTCATGCTTTTGGTACTGTTGGAACTGGAGGATTTGGTATAAAAAATACAAGTGTTGCTTATTATAATAATCCTTATATAGAATATGTCTTAGGAATTGGAATGCTTTTATGTGGCATGAATTTCAATCTTTTTTATGCTTTAATTTTAAAAAATTTTAAACAAGTTATGAAAAATGAAGAATTACGTTTTTACTTAGGTATAGTTTCTATATCTATTATTTTAATTTGTATAAATATTTCATCTTCTTATAGTAGTTTTTCTAAATTATTTAGAGATGTTTTCTTCACTGTATCATCAATTATAACTACTACTGGTTTTGCAACTGCTGATTTTGATAAATGGCCAGTTTTCTCAAAAACTATCTTACTTCTATTGATGTTTATAGGAGGATGTGCTGGCTCTACAGCTGGTGGTTTAAAAGTTTCTCGGATAGTAGTTCTTTTTAAAACATGTGTTAATGAATTAAAGAAAATTAGTACTCCTAATAGAATTTTAAGTATAAAAATAGATGGTAAACCTATATCTAAAGATTTATTCAATAGTATAAGCACTTATTTAATTTTATATATTTTTATTTTCTTTTTAATTCTTCTATCTGTTTCATTTGAAACAAAAACTTTTACAGAAGCATTTAGTGCTGTTGCTGCTACTTTTAATAATATTGGACCTGGTCTTGAAGCAGTTGGGCCAACTGGAAACTTTTCCCATTTTTCAGATTTTAATAAAATTGTTTTATCTTTAAGTATGTTATTAGGTAGATTAGAGATTTTCCCTATACTTATATTATTTTCTCCATCTCTTTATAAAAAATTTAAATAATTAAATTTATTTTCTTTTTTATTCCTTTTTTTAAATAAAAAATTCTTTTTTTATAGCTATTGCTTTTTTAGTTTTTTTGTGGTTTAATGGTATTATAAAATAATAAATATACATTTTTTGAAAAGTCTCAAGTTTTTTCTTGAGGCTTTTCACTCTCTTTAATAAAATTTTATTAAAGAAGAAACTAAGGAGGGCCTATGAATAAAGACCAACGTTCTCAATTTAGAGATGCAAAACTTTTACCTTTGCTTATTAAATTTTCTGTTCCTAGTACCATTGTTGCCTTATCCTCTATCTTATTAAATACAACAGATAGATATTTTATTGGTCAAGCAATGGGAAGAGTTGGAATTGGTTCTATTGCAACAATTTATCCTTTAATTGTTTTAGGTGATGCTCTGGGAATGTTTTTTAATGCTGGTGGTTCCTCTTTAGTAAGTATTCAACTGGGACAAGATAATCTTGAAGGTGCTAGAAAAACTTTAGGAGCTTGTATTTTTACTGTTGGAGTTGTTGGAATAATTTATACTATTTTAGGTTTTTCTTTTTTAGACCCATTAGTTAGATTTTTAGGAGCAACAGATTCTAATATTCGATATGTAAAAGACTATTGTTTATTCTTTCTTCCTTCTGTTACTTTCCAAATGGCATTTTGGTCTTTTTGTGCCTTTGTTAGAAGTGAAGGAAATCCTATTATGTCAATGATGATAAATTTTGCTTCTATAATTGTTAATGTTATACTAGATTATCTATTTGTTATGGTATTTAGTTGGGAAATGAAAGGAGCTGCTTTAGCTACATCTTTTGCTAACTTTGTTCCAGCAATGTTACTTTTACATCATTTTTATAAAAGTGATATATTAACACTAAAAAATAAATATATTTCTTGGGATTTTTCTATTGTTAAAAGAATGTTTTCTACAGGTTTCTCATCATTCTCTAACGAATTTTTATATGGAGCCTATATACTTGTGTTAAATGTTCAACTACTTAAATATGGTGGAGAAATTGCTCTTATCAGTTTAGGTATAATGACTATTCTTAGAAGCTTTATTAATACAAGTTATAGTGGTTTAAATCAAGGAAGGCAACCTATTATTTCTTTTAATTGGGGAGCAAAAAATTTTAAAAGAGTTAAAGATACTTTTATATTATCTCTTATAATTTCTGGAATTTCTTCTATCTTTCTAGTTGGTATTGTGGTACTTCTATCTGATAAAATAGTTCAAATATTTATAAAAAATGATTTAGAAGTTGTTGAATATACATCACAAGCTATAAGATATCATTTAATGTATATGACTGGAACTGCTATTTATCTATGCTGTGCTGGATATTTCCAAGCAATTAGAAAAGGATTTATTACAACAAGACTTATATTTTTAAGACTTGTCATCTTATCTATTCCACTTGCTTATATCCTTCCCTTAAAATTTGGAGCAATAGGGGTATTAGTAAGTTTCCCAATAGCAGATTGTACTACAGCTATAGTTGCTGGATATTTAATGTGGAAAGAAGTTAAGTTATTAGATAGAAAGTATATGCGTCATGAAATGATTAAAAGATATTTAAAATTAAATAGACCTATAGTATAATTTATTTAAGCTGTTATAATTATTAATAAATAATTTATAACAGCTTTTTTATATATAAAATTTTTATAATAAAAACACTTGTATTTATTTTAAAAACATAGTATCATATATACAAATTAAAAATCGGAGGTTTTTATGAATTGTATAAGCACTAGAAATAAAAATATATCTATCTCTCCTTCTCTTGGGATTTTAAAAGGCATTTCTAAAGATGGAGGATTATTTATTTTTGAAAATATAGAAAATTTGAAATTATCTTTAGAAGAAATTGAGAATTTAAAAGATTTATCATATAAAGATATTGCTTTTCAAATTTTAAAAAGATTATTATATGATTTTCCTGAAACATCTTTAAAAAATTCTATAAATTTAGCTTATAATAAATTTTCTACTGAGGAGGTTACACCTTTAGTTAAAGTTAATCAAGATTATATTCTAGAGCTTTTTCATGGTCCAACAAGTGCTTTTAAAGATGTTGCTCTTTCTCTACTTCCTCATCTTACTGTGGAAGCTATGAAAATAAATAAAATTGACAAAAAACTTTTAATTCTTACTGCAACTTCTGGAGATACAGGAAAAGCTGCTCTTGAAGGATTTAAAAATATAGAAAATATAAAAATTGCTGTATTTTTCCCAAATGATGGAACTAGTACTGTACAAAAAAAACAAATGACAACTCAAGAGGGAAATAATACATATGTTTATGGAATAAATGGAAATTTTGATGATGCTCAATCTGGTATAAAAAATATATTTACAGATAAAAATATAGAAAATTATCTTAAAAATAAAAATTATTCATTCTCTTCTGCAAACTCAATTAATATAGGAAGACTTGTTCCACAAATTATTTACTATTTTTATTCTTATATTAATTTGCTTAAAAAGAATGAAATTTCTATTGGAGAAAAAGTTAATTTTATAGTTCCAAGTGGTAATTTTGGAGATATTCTTGCTGGATATTATGCTAAACTTCTTGGATTACCTATAAATAAATTAGTTTGTGCTTCTAATAGTAATAAAGTATTAACTGATTTTTATAACACAGGAGTTTATAATAAAAATAGGGAATTTTTTAAAACTCTTTCTCCATCTATGGATATTTTAATTTCAAGTAATTTAGAGCGTCTATTATTTCATTTAAGTAATAATGATGATAAATATATAGAAAAAATTATGAAAGATTTAAAAGAAAATGGTCAATATGAAATTTCAGATTCAATGTTAAAAAAATTACAAGAAAATTTCTATTTTGATTATACTGGTGAAGAAGAAACTAAAAAAACTATAAAAAAAGTTTTTAATAATTATAATTATCTTTTAGATACTCACACAGCTGTTGGATATTCTGTTATGGAAAAATTTAAAAAATTAGATAAATTTAATTGTAAAAATATTTTACTATCTACAGCTAGTCCATTTAAATTTTCAAAATCTGTATATGAAAGTATTTTTGAAGAAATCTCTTTAAATGAATTTGAAATTATGAAAAAGTTGAGCAAAAAAACAAAATTTCCTATTCCTGAAAATCTAAAAGATTTAGAAAGTAAAAAAGAATTACATAAAAATATAATAGAGAAAAATAATATAGATAAAACTATAGAGGTGATGCTATGTTCAGAGTAAGAGTTCCAGCTACTACTGCCAATTTAGGACCAGGTTTTGATTCAGTAGGTTTAGCTTTTAAATTATATTCATATTTTACTTTTAAAAATTCTGACAAACCTTTAGTAATAACAGGTTGTGATAAAAAATATCAAAATGAAGATAATTTAGTTTATTACTCTTTTAAAAAGACTTTTGAATATCTAAATCTTCCTCTTATGAATGTAGAAATAAATATTGAAAGTTCTGTTCCTGTGTGTAGAGGACTTGGAAGTAGTGCTACTTGCATTGTTGGAGGAGTTATAGGAGCAAGTATCCTATCAGGAAAAAATCTTCCTATGGAAGAAATTTTTAAAATCTGCAATAGTATTGAAGGGCATCCTGATAATATAGCTCCAGCTCTTTTTGGTGGTCTTACAGTTTCTTTAGTTGAAAATAATATCCCTTACACAGTAAAATATAATATAAGTGATAAACTTAATTTTTATGTCTTCATTCCTGATTTTGAACTTTCAACAGAAAAAGCAAGAAATGTTTTACCAAAAGAAATTTCTTTTAAAGATGGTGTCTATAATATTTCTAGAACAGGAGTTTTATTAAAATCCTTGGAATTAGGTGATGAAAATCTTATAAAAATTTCTCTTTTTGATAAACTTCATCAACAATATAGATTTCCATTAATTGATGAAAGTTCCGAAATAATAAAAATTTGTAATTCTAATAATGTTTTGGGAGTTGTTATAAGTGGAGCTGGTCCAACTCTTTTAGGAATCACTAAAAATAATAATTTAATTGATGAAATTTCTTCACAAATAAAACTTCTAAAAAATAAATGGGAGATAAAAAAATTAGATATAGATATTTCAGGAACTATCATTGAAAATCTATAATTTTTTCTTTTCTTATTTTGTTAAATATTATATAATGTGTATAGTTAAAAATTTTTTAAATTAGGAGTTTTTTATGATCAATGATGATGAAAAAATACATAGACTAATTGAGGTAGCTAAAAAATATTATCTTGATAATATGACACAAAATGAAATTGCTAAAGATTTTTCTATCTCTAGACCTCTAGTTAGTAAACTATTAAGTGATGCTATTAAAATGGGAATTGTTACAATTAATATAAATTATCCTCATTCATATAGTAATGATTTAGCTGAAGAATTGAAAAGATTATTTAATATTGATGATGTCTATATAATTTCTCAAACTCCCACTGTTAATACTGACAATTATATAGCTGAAAAAGCTATTGAATACATTACAAAAGAGTTAGAGGATGTTAAATTTTTAGGTATTGGTTGGGGAAATATTATTAGCGAAATTACTGATAATTTAGAAAAAAAAGAAAAAAATATTAAAAATTTAAAAGGAAAAGTTGTTCCTCTTATTGGAAATACTAATATTCCTTTTAAAGGATATCACCCAAATGAATTGGTTCGTATTATTGGAGAAAAAACAGGTCTTACACCAAGTTATCTTTTCTCTCCAGCTTTTTTAACTTCTTATCAAGAAAAAGAAATTTTCTTATCTGTTGAAAACTACAAAGAAATTTCTTCAGTTTGGGATAAATTAGATTTAGCTATTGTAGGCATTAACAGTCATCCGTCTGTTCCAGATTTAGCTACAGCTTTAAGATTTGGTGATGCTCTTTCTAAAAAAAGAGCTGTTGGAAAAATCCTATCTTATTATTTTGATAAAAAAGGAAAAGTTATTCAAGGAGAAAATGATTTTTCTGTAGAAATTCCTTTACATTTATTAAAAAAGACAAAAAAAGTTATAGGAATTGCTTCATCTAAAGTTAATAAAAATGCAATTATTGGGGCTTTAAATTCAAGAATTATAACTCATCTTATTATTACAAGTGATGTTGCAAAAGAAATATTAAATGAAAAATAGAGTGGAAAATTTCCACTCTATTTCTTTATTTATTTTCTTCATAAAATTTATAAGCTTCTTCTACTGTATATCCTTCATGAACTATTTTTCTTATTGCTTGAGCCATAGCTTTTGGAGATTCAGCTTGGAATATATTTCTTCCCATATCAACTCCAACTGCTCCTTTACTTATTGCATTGTAAGCCAATTCTAAAGCCTCTTTTTCAGGAACTTTCTTTCCTCCAGCTACAACTATTGGAACAGGACAAGCTGCTACTACTTCTTCAAAGTCCTCACAATAATATGTTTTTATAATATGAGCTCCTAATTCAGCTAACATTCTAGTAGCTAACTTAAAGAATTTTGGAGTTCTTTCCATATCTTTCCCAACTGCTACTACACCTAACACAGGGATTCCATATTTATTTCCCATATCAACTGTTCTCACTAGATTCTCAAGAGAAGTTTTTTCTCCTGGAGCTCCTATAAAAGTTTGTACAGCCAAACAAGTGGCATCTAATCTTATAGCATCTTCTATATCTACTCCTATTACTTCATGACTCATATCATCATCTAATACAGAGCTTCCAGCACTAGCTCTTAGAGCTATTCCTTTTTTACAAGTAGGTGGAATACAAGTTCTTATTGCTCCACGAGTTCCCATTAACACATCAACATCTTCCATTAATGGTGGAATAGCTAAATCTAATCTTTCAAGTCCTGCTGTTGAACCCATAATATATCCATGGTCAAAGGCAAGCATAACTGTTTTTCCTGTTTTTGGATTAAAAATTCTTGAGAATCTTGCTTTCATTCCCCAATCCATATTTTGCATTCCTTTTACAAAAAAACTTCCTTGATTTGCAAAAGGAGTATCCACTTCATAATCTTTTGCAATTTTATTTCCAAATTTATCTGCCATATTTCTTATGTGATAAAATCACATCCTCCTATTTTTTAATTTTTATCTTCATATAATTCTATTATTGTATCATCCCAAATTATAAAAGCTATTCTTACATTTGGAGCTATTTCAGCTGGTCCAAATATTACTTGTTGAGCTTTTGCCATATATGGTTCAGCATCATCAACTTTATAAGCTACATGAGGATTTTTATGCATTATTTCAGGGAAAGGAGTTCCTGCTTCAAATTTTAAATACTCTATTTTAAAATCATAATCATCTGGATTGCTCATCCAAATTTTCATATCTTCATTATAAGTCATTCCTTCTTTTAAATTTGTAATTGGTATTCCTATATGCATGAATTCAGCTGCCATAATTACCTCCTAAAATTTTTAATTAATATTTTTTATAAAATTATTTTTTAAAATATGGTGTATTACATGGAGCATTCCAATATTCTAACATCTCATCATCCATTCTAGCAAACATCATTTGGAATCCAGCTTGTTCTTGAACTGTTAATATTTCTCCTACAACATTAGCTACAACTTCAATTCCTTTTTCAGCTAAATAATTATGAACTTTTCTAAATACTATTAGTTGTTCCATAAGAGTTGTTGCTCCACTTCCATTTATAACAACTAATACTTTTTCTCCAGAAACTAAGCTTAAATCTTTTATTAAAGCATCAGACATTATTTGAGCTGTTTCATCAGCTGTTTTAAGAGGCATTCTTCCTCCTCCACCTTCTCCATGTTGTCCCATTCCAATTTCCATATCATCTTCACCTAAAACAGCTATAGGTTCTCCAGTTGTTGGATGAGTAGCTCCTCTTGTAGCAACAGCTATTGTTGCCATATTATCAGCGAATTTTTGGGCTATTTCAGCTACTTCTTCTAGAGATTTTCCAGAAGCAGCTGCTGCTCCAGCTATTTTATATAAAGGTACACAACCTACAAGTCCTCTTCTATCATCTCCATTTTCTCTTGGAGCATTAGAAATATCTTCTTGAGTAACAATTTTGGCTACTTTTATTCCTTCTTTTTTTAGAGCTTTCATTGTAAGATTTCCTGTAAGCATATCTCCAGCATGATTAAGAACTACAAATAAAACTCCTTTTCCTTTATCAGCCATTTTTATAGCTTTTATACAAGGTTGTGGTCCTGGAGCTGCAAATATATCTCCTGGTACTGATATATCTAACATTCCTTCTCCTACAAACCCACTAAGAGCTGGTTCATGTCCTGTTCCTCCTAATGTAACTATTGTTACACGGTCAGCATCTTTTAATTTTTTATTTACTATTAATTCACTATCAACATATTCTATTATATCCTTATTTGATAGTACTAATCCTTCTAAAAGTTCTTTTGTTAAATTGCTTGGGTCATTAATAAATTTTTTCATTTTCATAAAAATATCGCCTCCTAATTTTTTATAAATAAATTTATTTTATTCCATTTGCTAACCCTCTAAATAAACATGCCAATGATGTAGCTCCAGCATCTTTATATCCTAGAGTTTTTTCTTTATAACTTTTTGCTCTTCCAAATTTTGAAATATATTTTTTTGTATCCTCAGCCCCTTGTTCAGCTGCTTTGGCTATTTCTTCAAAAAATTCTTTAAAATTTGTAGCTTTTGAATTCTCAGCTGTTTCTACAGCTGGAATTAAAGTATCCATCATAGTTTTTTCCCCAACTTTAGCTGTTGTTATATCTTGCATTTCACTTAAAGAACTTTTTAACATCTTTTTAAAATCATCTATTGTTAATTCTTCTTCATCATCTAAATCAACAACTAAACCTGATATTAAAGTTCCCCATAAAGGTCCAGCTGAGCCACCATTTACTCCCATTATACCAGTTCCTAAATCATCTATAAAATCTTTTATAGATTCATTATCTGACCATACTTCTATTTTCTCCTCCATTAATTTTGCTATTTTACCAATAGTTATTCCATGGTCTCCATCTCCAAATTGTGAATCTATTTTAGAAAATTCTTCACAATTTTCTTTTAAAAGTGAAGCTGCTGCTAAAAACATCTTTTTTAACTCTTTTTTTGTAATAGACATACTAACACCTCTTCTTTTACATTTGTTAATAATTATTACCATATTTTTTAGCAAATGTCAATAGTTTTTTTATATTTATTATAAGATTTCCATATTTTATGTATTATATTTTTTCATTTACTATAAAAAAAATGCTGTTACAAATCTTTTATTATAAAATAAAATTTATTTTCATAAAAATATTTTTAATTATGAAAATTTTATTTATTATTAATAATTTTATAAAATGTAACAGCTCTTTTTTAATTTTTTTCAAACCAACTTTTTATATCATCAAATACTTCTTCTCTATTTATTTCGTTATGTAGCTCATGCCTAGCATCTTTATATAACTTACAACTTATATTCTTAAAATTTAATTTTTTATAAAATCTCTCTAACTGTCTGACACCTCTTCCGTATAATCCCACAGAATCCATAGAGCCTGATATAATTAAAATTGGTAAATCTTTATTTAATATTTGAAATTCATTTTTATTATATAATTTATTTAAAAAAATAAAAAATTCTTTATAAAAACTACTACTATAAGTAAAACCACAATTTTTATCTTCTGAATATTTTTTTACTTCCTCTATATCTCTTGAAAGCCACGAATTTTCATTATAATAATTATTTGATTTTATTTTTTTATTAGAGTTTAAAAAAATTAGTTTTCTTATTATAGAGGCTCTTTTATTTTTATAAATTTTATCCAAAAGATTACTAAGAATTTTTCCTAAATTCCATAATATTTTTTGTTCATAACAAGAACCACAAACAATATATCCTGCAACCTCTTCACTAAATTTTTTCATATGCTCTTGAGCTATAAAAGAACCCATACTATGACCAAATATATATATTTTTTTATCAGGATATTTTTCTCTTAATTTCTCCGTAAAATTAATTTGGTCTTCTATCATCTTATTAAAATCATTTTGAAATATTCCTATCTTTTCATCACTTTCTTTTTTATTTCCATGATGAATATGCTCTTCCATTTCTACTATCCATTCTCTCTCTTCAAAATATTTAAAAAAATGACTATATCTTCCCTTATGTTCACTCATTCCATGAATAATTTGAATTACACCTTTTTTATTATCCATTTTTTCCTCCAACTCTATTTGTTAGATTTATTTTTTTGAAACAAAATTATTATCTTTTATATAAAATCTCCAAGGTTTTAACCTATCTTCTTCCGCATAATCAATTCCTATTCTTGTTGTTTCAACTATATCTTTAACTTTATATCCATCATCTTCTAACCAAAGATTTTTATCCTCTGTTAAATCTATTCCATTATCTAATTTAGTAATTCTAAGAGCCTTTGTTAATTTTCCTGGCCCATTAGAGATATCTTTTTCTTTTTTTACTTTTCTCTCTTCAAACATTTTTTCTTTATTTATTAAAGGCTCTATTCCTCTTATGAGAACAGCCTCTGGATTTCCTTCATAAGAAGTAATTACATTAAAGCATTGATACATTCCATAAATTAAAAAAACATAGGAATATCCTCCCTCTTTATACATCACTTCTGTTCTTTTTGTTCTTCTATCATTATATGAGTGACATGCTTTATCCCTTATTCCTAAATATGCTTCTACCTCTACTATTCTTCCACTAAAAATTTCTCCATCTTCTCTTTTTTTTACAATAATTTTGCCTAATAACTCTTTAGCAACTGTTATGGTATCCCTTGTGTAAAATTCTCTTTTTAATCTCATTTTTTCTCCAAATCTATATACAAAAAAACCCACTCATAAGAGTGGGCTTTAAAAATCAATTTTAAATTATCCAAGGATTTCTACATTAGCAGCTTGAGGTCCTTTTTGTCCTTCTTTAACATCGAAAGATACTTTTTGTCCCTCTTCTAAAGTTTTGAATCCTTCTTTTTTAATTTCAGAATAATGTACGAATAAATCTTTTCCTTCTTCAGAAGTGATGAATCCGAATCCTTTTTCTGCGTTAAACCATTTTACTGTTCCTTTATTCATTGTGATACCTCCATAAAATACTTTTGCATAGACTTAAAAAGACTAGTTTTGAAACTTCAGTATTTTATATTGATACCCCTATTTCAGAATCTATACTTTACTTAAATCTGTACTGCATGGAACAATTATATATTATTTAAGTACTTTTGTCAAGTTATTTTCTATCTTTATTCTGCCACTCTATTATTAAATTTCTAGATTTTTCAACGATTTTATCTACTGGTAAATCATCTGGATACACTTCTCCTAACACTTCAACCTCTACTTTACCAGGTTTCGGGAAAGTACTTCCATATGGCATTGAAGCATAGGCTCCCTTTATCCCCAAAACAGTTATAGGAATATTTAACTCTTTTGATAATATTGCAAAGAATTTTTTAAAATCTTGAATCTTACCATTTCTTGTTCTTGCTCCTTCTGGAAAAATTACTAAATTTTTCTTAGATTTTAATACTTTAGCTGAAATCTGTAAGCTTTCTTTTAAATTTTGATTTAAATCCATTAAAATTATATTTCCATGATTTGCAAAAAATCTCAATACAGGTTTATCAAAATGTTTTTTTATTGCAAAATAATAAGTATTTTTTATTTGTTCTCCTCTAAATAATTTTTGAACAGCAAAGGCATCTATAAAACTTTCATGATTACAAATAATTATTCTTGTATCATTAGATAATTTCTCTCTACCTTTAATTCTTAATCCTAAATATAAATTTAAAATCGGAGTAAATATAAGTTTTATAAACCATATAGCCCTATGATTTGGCAATTGATAATCTACATCTTCTTTAAATATTTCTCCCCAATTCATTTTTTCTAAGTGGTAAGTATTACTATTTTTTCTAATATATTCACATATTTCTTTTATTACTTTTAAATTAACTGCTTCCTCTTCTTTTATTTTAAATCCAAAAGTTTTTTCAATAAATGAATTCATTTGAATTATATCTAAAGAGTCTAAACCTAAATCAATTTCAATATGTGAATTAGAATGAATATTTTCTCCTTTCTCCTCTTTTATATATTCTAATAAAGTTTTAAATTCTAAAGTATCTTCCTCTGGGTCTTTTTCAATAGTTTCTTCTTTTTCTGAATTACCTTTTTCTAAATTTTCTAAAATATCTTTTAACATAAATCTTCTTAATTTTCCAAGTTTAGTTTTTGGTAATTCATCTTTTACAATTTTAATCTCTAATATTTTTCTATATGCTGGTGCACTAACATTATATGAATCTATTATTTCCCATTTTAAAGTTTCTGTTATATTAACAATATTTCTTTCTTTTATTAAATTAAAATCAGGATATACCATAGCTAATAAGTGGTTATTATATTCTACTACTGCTATCTCTTTTATTAAATCTGTTCCTCTAGCAATTTCATTTTCAATATCCACAGGATTTATGTTTTTACCATTTGATAAAACAATCATCTCTTTTTTTCTACCAATTATACTTATATATCCATCTTCAATTTTTCCTAAATCTCCTGTATGAAACCAACCATCAGAATCTTTTGCTTCCCTTGTAGCTTCTGGTTTATTATAATATTCCTTAAGAACATTTCTTCCTCTGACAACTAATTCTCCATCATCAGCAATTTTTACTTCTACACCAGGAATAACTTTTCCAACTGTTCCTATTTTTACATCATCTTCTCTATTAAAAGCTATAATTGGAGAAGTTTCTGTAAGTCCATATCCTTCTAAAACTTTTATTCCTAAAACTTTAAAATCATCCATTATTCCTGACTCTAATTTTGCTCCACCTGAAACTAAAAATCTTATATGCCCTCCAAGAGTTTCATGGACTTTTTTAAATACAATTCTACTAAAAGTTCTATTATTTACTTTTTTACACAAATTAAATAACATTGTAGCTATCTTACTAGTTTTTATTTTATTCATAAGTCCTTTATGTATCATTTCCCAAAGTCTTGGTACTCCTACTACAATTGTTATTTTATATTTTTGTAAGGCTCCTAAAATAGCAGAAGCTGAAAGTTCATCTATTAAAACTATTAAGGTTCCTATATGAATTGCCATTAATAAGTTTATAGAAAGTGGTAATACATGATGATAAGGTAATAAGGCTAATAATCTATCCTTTGGAGTTCCCATTTTTATCTCTGTTATAGCATCTACATTAGACATTAAATTATCTACTGTAAGTACAACTCCTTTAGGTTTTCCTGTAGTTCCTGAAGTATATAATAAAACCCCTGTCTCATCTAACTCTGGAGAATAGATTACATATTCATCAACTTGAAAATTTTCTGGAACTTTTATTTCATCACTATTTATTATTCTTATATTCTTTCCTGAAAGCTCTACAGCCTTTTGAGCTACTTTTAAATTTTTATTAGATGTTACTATAATTTTAGGGTCTGCATCAGTTAAAATATATTCTAATTCTTCTGAGTCATATCCAGCATCTATATTTATAGGAATTCCTTTACTATTCCAAATACCAAAAAAACTACAAATAAATTCAGGTCTATTTTCCATAAAGTTTACAACTTTATCACCTTTTTCTATTCCTAATAATAATGATATATATTTTGCTTCTTTTATTAAATCTTTATATGTAAATTCCTTATCTTTATAAAATACGGCTTCCTTATTAAAGTCTGTAACAAATTTTATTGCCATATTCTTCTCCTTCCTATAAATTATCTATCATTTCTTCTAATTCTTTTTTATCTTCTGTTGTTAAATCTATTCCACTTTTTAATTTTCTTAAAATTTCAGAATCCTGTCCTGACATACTTCTTTCTAAAATTTTTATTATTAATTTTATATAAAAATTCATATTACCTCCAAATTAAATCTTATCTGCTATATAGTATATTGAAAGATAGTTAAAAAAACTACCAAAAATTACAAAAATATGCCAAATGACATGGCTATATTTTAATTTTTTCATCATATAAAAAATTGTTCCAACTGAATAAACAATCCCACCAATTAATAAACAATTAAATGATACTGCACTTAAAGCTGACTTTATATCTTTAAAAACAAAAACAACCATCCAACCCATTATTAAATATATAATAGTTGATAATAATCTCATTTTTCCTGTAAAATAAATTTTGTAAATAATTCCTAATAAAGTGCATGTCCATTGAGCTATAAAAACTATCCATTTAGTTTTACCGTCTAAAACAGTAAAAATATATGGAGTATATGAAGCTGATATTAAAAAATAAATTCCAATATGATCTAATTTTCTAAAAAATTTTTTTAAATCTTCATTTATTAATATATGATATGTACCAGACATTAAGTATAAAAAGATTAAGGCAATTCCAAATATTATACAACCTAATGTATATCCTATTTCCTTAGTTTCTATTGAATGAAAGATTATAAATATTAAACCAAATAGAGATAAAATAGCTCCAATATAATGAGTGATTGCATTTAAAATTTCTTCTATTGTTCGTTTCATAATTTCCCTCCATTTAATATTTTATCATATTTTTTTATTTTTTATAATTTTATTTATTTTTTTATGTTTTAGACTAAAATAATATATATTTAGACTAAATTTTGTATTAACACAATACAACTTTAAAATACTTAGGAGGTTATTTCAATGGAAAAAGATATTTTTCTAAAAAACAGGTCTTACAGAACTTTTACTGAGAATAAAATTAGCAGAAACGAACTTTTAATGATGATTGAAAATGCTAGATTAGCTGCTAGTGCTAAAAATTCTCAAAATATTAGATATGCTTTAGTTGAAAATGAAAATATGTGTGATAAAATATTCCCTCTTACAAGATGGGCTGGAGCTCTTCCTGATTGGAATCCTTCTTTAGAAGAATCTCCTGTAGCTTATATTGTAATGTGTCTACCTAATGATAAACCTTTAAATATGAATTTAAATTATTTTGATATGGGCCTTGCTGCTCAAAATATTTTACTTACAGCTGTTCATATGGGATATGGTGGTTGTATCCTTGCTTCTTTTGATAAAAAATCTGTTCACAATTTATTAAACATTCCCGAAAATTATAATTGTGAAATCCTCATAGCTTTAGGAAAACCTTTTGAAATTTCTACAGTTGTTGAAGCTACTGATGGAAATACTAACTATTATAGAGATATTGAAAAAAGACATAATTATGTTCCTAAAATTCCTTTAAGTAAATTAATTTTTTAACTAATTTTGTAAAATAAAAATAATATAATTTTATTAAAAAATATTTTTTGTTATAAAAATTTTTGGCTAGTAAAAAATATTTTTTCCTCAAAAAAATGGAAGTTTTAACTTCCTAAAATAATTATTAAATATATAACCTATTAATCTTTAATTAAAAATCACTCTTTTTATATCAAAGATATAATAATAATCTTTATTTTTAAGAGTGATTTTTTTATTTTGCTTTTTAATATCTTATTTTTATTGAAGTTAAAAATTTTATTTTTATCACATATTGATAATATATAATAATTTTGACCTTTTTTATAATAAAACTTCTATTTTTTAAATTTTTATTCTTATATCTTTATTCAGACATCTTTTTTAATGTATCACCTGCTAATCTATATACAGTCCATTGATTCATTGGTTCTGCTCCAAGAGAAAGATAAAAGTCTATACTTGGTTTATTCCAATCTAGACACCACCATTCCAATCTTCCACATCCTCTTTCAATAGCTATCTTTGCTAATTTTTTTAAAAGTAATTTTCCATAACCTTTTCCTCTATATTGAGGGATTATATATAAATCTTCAAGATATATCCCTGCTTTTCCTAAAAAAGTTGAGAAATTATGAAAAAAGAGAGCAAATCCTATTTCTTTATTGTCTACTATCGGAAAAATTACCTCAGCCTTTTTTTCTTCAAATATCCATTTTTTTAATAATTCTTTAGTTGCTACTACTTCATGCTCTAATTTCTCATAACTAGCTAACTCTATAATATATTTCAATATTAATTCCACATCTTTTTCCTCTGCAAAACGAAAAAATATTTTTTCTTCCATAGTTCCCTCCATAATTACTTTGTCTTTTTTTAATTATACAATATTTTTATCTTATTTTTCCAATTTTAATTAAAATAATAATTTAAAATAAATATTTAATATTTTTAACTATATTCTCAATTATAAATAAAATTAAAAATAAGTTGATTTCTTTTATTTTTTAATTTATTTTATGATATAATAAACTATACTTATTTTTACTTTGGAGGTAATATGCTTAGTAAAAGTCTTATTGAAAAAATTTTAAATGAAGCTTTATCTACTGGTGGAGACTTTGCTGAAATTTTTATAGAGAAAAAAAATAATAATAGTTTTTTTATGATTGATGGAAAATTAGAGTCTGCTATTTCTGGAAGAGATTTTGGGATAGGAATCAGAATTTTTAAAGGTTTATTTTCTGTATATGGATTTACAAATGATATGGAAGAAGAAAATCTTTTAAAAACTACTAAAAAAATTGCTCAAGCAATAAAAGGAACTAAAGAAGATATAACTTTAAATCTTATGAAACAAGATATTGAAAATATTAATAAAATTCAAATTTTTCCTGAAACAATTTCTAAAAATGAAAAAATTGATTTAATGAGAATAGCTTGTAATAGTGCTAAAAATTATGATAGTATAATTTCCCAAGTAAGAGTTTCTTATGCTGATGTAAAACAAAATATTTTAATTGCCAATAGTGAAGGACGTTTTGTAATTGACGAAAGAGTTAGAGGAAGAATCTCAATAGAAAGTATAGCTGAAGCAAATGGAGAAATGCAAACAGGGCGTATGAGTCCTGGAGCTTCATCTGGATTTGAATTTTTTAAAAACCTAGATATTGAAAATATTTCTTGTGAATCTTCTAGGATTGCTAAAACAATGTTAAATGCTAGTTATTGTCCTAGTGGAAAAATGCCTGTTATTTTAGATAATGGATTTGGAGGTGTTATTTTCCATGAAGCCTGTGGACATAGTTTAGAAGCTTCTAGTGTATCTAAAGGTAACTCTATTTTTGCCAATAAAATGGGAGAATTAATTGCTAATCCTCTAGTTAGTGCCGTAGATGATGGAACTATTCCTAATGAATGGGGAAGTATTACTATTGATGATGAAGGAACTCCATCTCAAAGAAATTTATTAATTGAAAATGGTATTTTGAAAGGATATATGATAGATAAATTAAATGGTAGAAGAATGAATAAAAATTCTACAGGCAGTGGAAGAAGAGAATCTTACAAATATGCTCCTACATCTCGTATGACAAATACATTTATTCTTCCAGGAAAATCTTCTTTTAATGATATTATTAGAAATACTGAAAAAGGAATCTATGCTAAATATATGGGTGGTGGTTCTGTAAATCCAACTACTGGAGATTTTAACTTTGCTGTTATGGAAGGATATATCATTGAAAATGGAGAAATTAAAGAACCTGTAAGAGGGGCTACTCTTATTGGAAATGGTGGCGAAGTTCTTAAAAAAATTGATATGGTTGGAAATAATTTAAGTTATGGACAAGGTATGTGTGGAGCTTCTTCTGGTAGTATCCCTACAAATGTAGGTCAACCTACTATCAGAATTAGTGAAATTACTGTTGGAGGCAGAAAATAAAAACTTCTAATAATAGATTTAAACTTTAAAAATTTCAATTTTTTGTTCTTTTGTTAATTTAGCCATAAAAAACTACACTCTCCATCTTAGATAACTAAGATGGAGAGTGCAGGCATACTTTATAATAAAACTTTTACAACAATCTTTTTTATTTTTTGTAAATTATATTTTTTTATTTATTAAAATCTAAAACCAATTTTGTAAGTAGAGCTGTTCCTCTCCATAATACTCCTTCATTTGGACTGTAATGACTATTATGTAAAGGCCATACTTTTTCTCCCTCTCCTGTTGTTCCTATCCAAGCAAAAGCTCCTGGAACCTTATTTAAATAAAAAGAAAAATCTTCAGCTGTCATTGCTGGTTCTACTTCTACTAGAGCTTCTTCTCCATAAATTTCTTTTATTTTATCTGACATATATTTTGTCATTTCTCCATCATTTAATACTGCCATATATCCTCTTTCATAATTTAATTCTCCTGTACATCCTGAAAGAAGACATATTCCATCTAATACTTCTTTTAATCTTTTTTCTGCTAAATCTCTCATCTCTGGAGCAAAAGTTCTACAAGTTCCTTCTAAAACACATTCTCCAGCTACTATATTGTATCTACTTCCTGCTTGCATTTTTCCTATTGTTATTACCATAGACTTCATTGGGTCTGCATTTCTACTTACAATAGTTTGAACAGCTGTTACATATTGAGCTCCTGTTACTAAAGCATCTATTCCTTCATTTGGTTTTGCTGCATGACTTGGTTTTCCTTTTATAGTTACTGTAAAATGGTCAGAGGCTGCCATTAATGGTCCTTCTTTTATTCCAACCTTTCCTAATGGTAAATCAGGCCATACATGCATACTAAATATAGTGTCAACACCATCTAAGGCTCCCTCTTTTATCATTCCTTTAGCTCCTCCATTAGGAGAAAGCTCTTCAGCTGGTTGAAATATAAATCTTACTCTTCCAGAAAGTTCCTCTTTTCTTTTAGATAAAAGATAAGCTGCTCCTAAAACCATAGTCATATGATTATCATGACCACAAGCATGCATAATACCTTTATTTTTAGATTCAAAAGAAAGACCTGTTTCTTCTTCTATTTGTAAAGCATCCATATCAGCTCTCAGTGCTATAGTTTTTCCTTCTTTAGTTCCTATAAGATCAGCTATTATTCCATTCCCATTTACATTTTTTCTTATATTAAAATTTCCAAATTTTTCTAATTCTCTTAAAATTATTTCGGAAGTTTTAAATTCTTTATTAGAAATTTCTGGATTTTCATGTAATTCTCTTCTTATATTTTGTAAATATTCTTGAATTTCTTTGGCAGAATTTATAATTTCCATTTTTTCCTCCTAATTCTATCTATTTCCTAATATATCTGGTTTTACCTCTAAAGGAATAGGGCAAGAATATGGTTTTTCTTCAGTAACTTTATTAAATTCATCTTTAGCCTTTTCTATTAACTGAGGATTTTCTATAAGTTTTTCTACTGATTTTGCTAAAACTTTAGAAGCATATAACATTCCTTTTATAGCTATTCCCTCTTTTCCTTGAGAAACCATTTGCCAAGAATGCCCTGGAGTTCCTGGTACAAAACAAGCTCCTGAAAATTGAGCTGTAGGAACTACATGACTACAATCTCCAACATCTGATGAACCTGGAATATTAATATCTTGATGAGTGTGTTCTACAACAAAATTTGACATTAAAATTTCTTTATATTTATTTGCTAATTCTTTTCTTTTAAGATTTGATACAAACATTAGCGACATATCACTATTTCTATCTACATCTGTTATAGTTTTCTTTATTTTTTCAGCAAACTCTAAATCTTTTTCACTATAGTTTGGTAAAGGAATTTCTTTCATTGTTTCATATAAAACATCCTCTAAAATACTATTTGAAATTACATTTGAACAAGCTTTATCAAATATGATTTCAACCTCTGTTTCTGTCATTAGAGCTGCCCCTTGAGCCACTTTACAAACTCTCTCATACAATTTTTTTACTTTTTCTGTATCAGTTGAACGAATTAAATATAACACTTTAGCATGACTTTGAACAACATTTGGAGATATACCACCTGTATCTATCACAGCATAATGTATTCTATCTGTTGATTCTATATGTTCTCTTAAATAATTTACTCCTACATTCATTAATTCCACAGCATCTAAAGCACTACGACCTAAATGAGGAGCTCCAGCAGCATGAGAAGATACTCCTTTAAATTTAAAATATACTTGACAATTAGCTTGGAAAGACCCTGTTATTATAGCATTTCCTCCAGACGGATGCCATGTTAAAGCTATGTCTAAATTATCAAAAACACCATCTCTAGCTAAATAAGCTTTTCCTGAACCACCTTCTTCTCCTGGACATCCAATAAAAATAATAGTTCCTTCTTTATTATTTTCTACTAAAAAATCTCTTACCATTAAAACAGCTCCTATTCCAGCTGTCCCTAATAAACAATGTCCACAACCATGTCCATTTGTTGTTTCCTCTCTTGGAATAGCTCTGTCTTCTCCTGATTTTTGACTCAATCCTGAAAGAGCATCAAATTCTCCTAAAATTCCTATAACTGGTTTTCCTTTTCCAAAAGTAGCTGTAAAAGCTGTATCCATTCCAGCTAAGCCTTTTTTTATTATAAAATTTTCATTTTTTAAAACCTCTATCATATCATTTGAAGATTTGTATTCATTAAATTTTAATTCAGAATGATCCCAAATTTTGCCATTTAATTCTTCCAAAATTTTATCATAATTTTTCATTTTTAATTTCCTTTAAACTCTTTTCCAAATAAAACTCTACTACTTACTACTGTAGCTATTAATATCACTACACCTAACCCTGTAGCAACCATTGTAGTTACTCCTGCTCCAGAAGACATTGGTAACATAATAAATAAATTCAACATAGCAAAGTAAATTATACTTGTTATTGTGTAAGATAATGAATAATTAGCTAGTGCTGGACTTTCTAAGTTAGGATCACACACACGAAGTAATAGTACTCCTGTTAAAAATACTCCTGTACTCATTCCAAAAGTACCAATCATTTGTTCAAACCAATATCCTTTTAAATATTTTTTACAGAATATAAATAAAATACCTGTTGTTACTATATAACCAACAATAACCATAACAAGAATTGGAATTATATAAGCAGCTACTGCTTTTATAGGTAAACTTGCTATTGCTGCTATTACAGCATATTCTGTAAAAGAACCCGAAATTTTACTTTTTACTTTATCATCTACTAAATAATTTAGATTTAGTTTTCTCATTATTCCCCAAATAATAAACATTACTATCATTGCATAAGCCCATACTGAAATACTACTTAGTACAGGAATTTTAAATTTTTTTGTAAAAGCTAAAACTATGTAAGCTAATCCACAAGCAACAAAAATTATAGCAGCATGAAAAGCCACAGTATCTATTGAAGAAGATAATGTTGTTTCACGTCCTATTGAATTTTGTTTTGCCATATCTTTTTGGTATCCAATACGAAGAGGTTCTGGAATATCAGCTGGTTTCTTTAATAAAGCTGTATGACCATGACGAGCTGCCCAGTTTATTAATCCTATTCCTATTAATATTCCACCAACAATTCCAAATGTAGCTGTTGTGGTAGCTACACCTTGAGAAGTTTGCCAATATGGTAAATTTAATCCTGAAAGGATATTCCCTAATGTTCCTGCTGTACCATGCCCTCCAACAAATCCTATTGCTAATTCTATTCCAAATACATCATATAAATCTTGACCAGAAAATAATACATGAGTTCCATATCCTACAGCAAATTGAAACATTGAAGTTCCAAGTCCAATTCCTATTAAAGGAATTACATTTTTTAAAATATCTGAGTCAGTACTTTTTCCACTTCCTATATTTAATCCTAAAGGAACAGCAGCAACCACTGGTACTATTAATACTCCTGGAAGTAAAGAATAAATTTTAAACCATTCACCTGGAACAGGTAAAATATTTATACATTGAGGTCCTAATATTAAAAGTAAAAATCCTCCAATTACACCTGCTGGTATAAATGTTTTTTGAAAAATTTTTATATTAGCTCTTATAAATACACCTAAAAGTAAAAAAGCTCCAAGAAGTCCTAAACTCTTTAAAAAATCTGTTAACATTGCACTAGTCATATCGTTACCTCCCCTAAAGTATAATTTCTTGTGATATTACATTTTAGTTCATCTATCCTCAAAAGTCAAGCATTCATATATTTAATTTTTAAATGTTTTATCATTTATTATTTTTATATTTATTCTAAAACAAATTTTTTTATATTTTTTATGACCCCACCTTCATTGTTTTTACCACCATTATATTTTGCTATTTTCTTTAATTCAGGATGACCATTTTCCATAGCAAAACTATAATCCCCCTGTTGAATTAATTCATAATCATTTAAAAAATCTCCAAATACCATTGTTTCTGATTTTTTTATTTTTAATAACTCTTGAATTTTTTGTAAAGCTACACCTTTATTAACTTCTTTTTCTGTCATATCTAGCCACCATTTTCCACCAATAGCAACTTTCACATTAGGAGAAATATCTTTAAAAAAAGGATATGAATTTTTTTCTACCCCTGTTAAATCACAGATAGATATTTTTAAGGCTGGTTCTTGTACTTTTGTTAAATCTTCTACTATTTCATAAGCATCATAAGACCTTTTAAATTCTTCTAAAAATTTCTCGTCTTTTTCCTCTACATATGCTTTAGTTTTTCCACAATATATTATATTAGAACTTTTATTTTTTCTACCTATCTCAATTATTTTTAAAGTATCTTCCCTATTAAATCCTTTTGAATATATTTCTTCTCCACCTTTTATGACTAAAGCACCATTTTCTACTATCATTATTACATTATTTTTAGCTCTTTCAAATCTCTTTTTTATATTATAATATTGTCTTCCACTTGCTACTACAAAATAAATTCCTTTATCTGTTATTTTTTTATGTATCTCCCAAAATTCCTCATTTATTTTTTTATTATCATCTAATAATGTTCCATCCATATCTGTTGCTATTAATTTTATTTTTTCCATTTTTCACTCCTTATAAAATAAGGATAAACATCTCTGTTTATCCTCTAAATTTTTTATTTTTCCAATATATATTTCTTTATGGAATTTACTACCCCTGCTTTATTATTATCTCCACCACTATATTTAGCTATCTTTTTTAACTCTGGATGTCCATTATCCATAACAAAGCTATAGTCTCCTTGTTGTATCAGTTCATAATCATTTAAAAAATCTCCAAATACCATTGTTTCTGATTTTTTTATACCTAATTTTTCTTGTAAATTTTTTAAAGCAATCCCTTTATTTACATTTTTTTCTGTAATATCTAACCAAATTTCTCCAGAAATTGCTACTTTATAAATTTCCTCATATTTTTTATAATATGGATATGAATTTTTTTCACTTCCTGTTAAATCACAGATAGTTACTTTTAAAGGAATGTCATCTACTTTTGTTAAATCTTCTACTATTTCATATTTTTCATAATATTTTTCAACTTCTTTTATAAAATCCTCATCATTATTTTCTAAATATGCTTTTTTCTTCCCACAAAATACTAGATGAGCTGTAGGAATTTTTCTTCCAACTTCTATAAGCTCTATTGCATCTTTCATCGGAAGACCTTGAGAATATATTTCTTTTTCCCCTTCCATAACAATAGCTCCATTTTCTGCCATTACAATTATATTTTTATTATTTAATCTTTCAAAATTTTTAATTATATTATAATATTGCCTTCCACTTGCTACTACAAATTGTATTCCTAATTCTGTTATTTTTTTATGAACTTCCCAAAAACTTTCATCTATTTTTTTATTATCATCTAATAAGGTCCCATCCATATCTGTTACTATTAATTTTATCATACTACCATCCTATTTACTATTTTTTATATCATTAATTAAGGAATAAATAATCTCTCCTGTTATTCCCCAAATAATATCATCTTTATATTTATAAAAATAAATCTCTCTTTCTCTTCCCCATGGCTTCCAATAAATTTGTGGAAGCCCTAATTTTTCTGATGGAAATATTATTTTTTTATTTCCATTTTCATAATGAGGATTATTTTGAACCATAACCTTTTCTATATGAGGTTCTGTTTCTAATAAAAATTCCAAAGGAACTAAAAAAACTCTTTCAACTTCATTTTTATTCAGTTTTATTTCATCTAAATTAAAATTTTCTATATATCCTAATTTAACTTCTATCAATTGTCCTGTAGGCATTAATAATTTTCCATAATTTACAACTTTTTTTATTCTATCTCTTGATATTCCTATTTCTTCTTCTGTTTCTCTAAGAGCTGTCTCTATAAAATCTTCATCTTTTTCTTTTTTTCCACCTGGAAAAGAAATTTCTCCACCTTGTGCTATATTCTTAGCTCTTTTTTCAAAAAGTAAGTTTAGCTTTCCTTTAACTTCACAAAATAATACCATAACAGAAAATGATAACTTCTTTTCTTGTCCAATTATTTTATTTTCTGTTTTATTTTTTAAAAAATTTTCTAATAATTGTTTCTCCACTTTTTTCCTCTTTTATACTATAATATCCCCTACTGTCATTTTTAAATAATCTATTAAATCTTTTGGAGCCATTTCTATTTGAAGACCTCTCATTCCACCACTAAAAATTATTGTTTCATACTTTAAAGCTGATTCATGAATAAAACTTGTATGTTTCTTTTTTATTCCTATTGGAGAACATCCTCCTCTTACATATCCAGTATAAGCAGTTAAATCTTTTAAAGGTAACATTTCAACTTTTTTACAATTAGCCATCTTAGCCAATTTTTTCAAGTCAATATTATCTCCTCCAGGAACACAAGCCACTATTAATTCATTTTTTTCATTTAATAAAGTTAAAGTTTTAAAGATTCTTTCTAAATCTAATCCTGTTTCTAAAGCCACATGAATAGCACTTAAATCATTTTCATCTACTTTGTATTCTCTAAGAGAATATTTTATTTTATGTTGCTCTAACTCTCTTACTGCATTTGTTTTTTTCACTTTTTATCCTCTCTTTTTCTTTTGTACTTCGTATATAATTTAAAAAAATCTGTTACTACTAAAAACCCAAATATTATTGCTATTGAAATTATAAATGTTTCTGCTCCTTTTTCCATAGCTTTTTCATATTGACCATTTATAAGATACAACATTGTATAATATGCTCCGCTTCCTGGTACTAATGGTGTAAAAGTTGGAATAAGTGATGAGGTTACAGGAGTTTTTAATTTTCTGGCTATAATTTCTGAACCTAAAGTAGCTGTAGCACCAGCTAAAAAAAAGGAAATAGCCAAAGAATACCCCATTTCATTAAAAATGTAGTAAACTAACCAACCTAACCCTCCTACTATTGAAGCATAAAATCCAATTATTCCTCTCACATTAAAAATAAGACAAAAACCATAAGTCGCCAATGCTGAATATCCAAATTGACCTATCATTTTAATAAATTACACCTCCCATAGTAGTATAAATTTTTAAAATTACCCCAGCTCCTACAGCTAAAGAGGTAGCTATCATAATAGCTTCCATAAGTCTTGAATTCCCTGCTATTAAATCTCCTGAAATAAAATCTCTTATTGCATTTACAAATACCAACCCTGGAACAAGATTCATCAAACATGATATTATTATTATAGATGTATTATTTGTATATCCATAATAGTTACCTATACATGGGATTACAGTACAAATCATGCCACCTATACTATTTATTAAAACTCCATTAGCTCCCATTTTACCTAAATAGTAACTTCCAACACCTACTGTTATTCCAGTAAGACCACCTATTAAAGAATCTCTGAAATTTCCTCCAAACAATAATGTAAAAAAAATTGATACAAAAACAAAACCTATCATATATCTATATAATTCAATATAAAAATTATTATCTATTTTTCTCATTTTTTCATAAAATTCATCAAAAGTATAATTATCTATCTCTCTTATAAGTTTATTCGTTTTATGAATTTTATTTAAGTTCCAACTTCTTTCTGAAATTCTTGTAACCAAAGAGTGATATTGTTTATCTTTTCCTTTTATAGATACAACTATACAAGTTAAAGTAACGAAAGTTTCTATTTCATATCCATAATGTTTTCCTACTCTACAAATAACATCTTCAGCTCTATAAACTTCCCCACCATTTTGAAGAATTACTTTTCCAGTATATGAAGTTAATTCTAAAATTTCACTTTCTAATTTATTAAGAGTTCTATCCATAAAGTAAAATCTCCTTTTCAATAATTTTCCCATCAAAAAAATTATAACAAAATTTTTTATTTTTATCTAGACAAATTAATTTTTTTATTAATTAAATTCTATATATTATTGACTAATTTCTTTTTTTTAAGTATAATAAACTAATCAAAAGCAGGTGGGCAGCTATTAATAACCCACTGCTTTTTTATTTTCATTATTTTTAACAGGAGATTTTTTATGAATAGAATTTTATCACTTTTTAAATATGACAAATTATTTATTAAAAATTTATTAATTTTATCTTTACCTCTAATAGGACAAAATTTAGTTACTTCTTCTTTAAATCTTCTTGATAATATTATGATAGGTCATTTAGGAGTCAATGAAATTGCAGCTGTTGGACTAGCTAATCAATATTATTTAGTATTTTTCCTAACTATGACAGCTGTTTGTGTTGGTGGAAGTGTTCTTATGTCTCAGTTTTGGGGAAAAAAAGAATTACATAATATAAAAAAATTTTCTGGTATAGCTTATATTATTTCTATATTAGTCACATTAATTTTTACAACAATAGCTTTATTTTTTCCACAAATTATCATCAAATCCTTTATAAATAATGATAATGTTGTCGAAATTGGTTCTAGTTATTTAAGGACAGTAGCTCCTAGTTATATTTTCACTTGTTTATCTTTTAACTTTTGTGCAACTATGAGAAGTGTAGGGGAAACAGCAACCCCTATGAAAGGAAGTATAATCGGTTTCCTTTTCAATGGTATTTTAAATTATATCTTTATTTTTGGAAAACTTGGACTTGAACCTATGGGAGTTGTAGGAGCTGCTTTAGGTACTACTTTCTCAAGATTTATTGAATTATTATACCTTACTTATATGGTATATATAAAAAATCATATAATAAAGGCTCGTTTTGAAGAATTATTTTCATTTGATTCTTATGATGTAAAACTTTTTATAAAAACTGCCACTCCTGTAGTTATTAATGATTTTATATGGGTTTCTGGAGTTACAGCTTATTCAAAATCTTACTCTTTATTAGGGGCTGATGCTATAGCTACTATGCAAATAGCTGGAATAACGAACAATTTATTTCATATTTTTGGAATAGGACTTGGAGTAGCTAGTTCAATTATTATTGGACATAGTATTGGTGCTGGTGAATCTATTCATCAAGTATTTGAAAAAGGAAAAAAAATGGCTTCTTTTTCTTTTTTAGTTGGAATTGTTGTGGGAATTTTATTTTTTATTACTTCCCCTTTAATACCTTTATTTTTCAATGTATCAACTGAAATAAAAGAAAATATATTAATAATTTTAAAAATAATGGCCTTTATTTTACCTTTTAGATTTTTAGGAATGAGTTTTATTATAGGTTCTTTTAGAGGTGGTGGAGATGTTTTATATGCTACTATTGCTGAGGGAGTTTCTATGTGGTTTTTAGCTATTCCTATTGGATTTTTGTCTGTACATTTTTTCAATATAGATATAAAAGTTTTATATTTATTAATTTGTTTAGAAGAAATTGGTAGACTTTTATTTGGTTTCCCTAGATTTATTTCTAGAAGATGGATTAAAGCTTTAGTATAAAAAAATAAAGGAGCTACATTGTAGCTCCTTTTATTATTTTTTAATCTCTTCCTTTTCTTGAAAATATTCTTAATAGATATAAAAATAGATTTATAAAATCTAAGTAAAGAGTTAAAGCTCCTATTACTCCTAATTTTTCTATAGTACTTTCATCACCATATGAAATTTCATAAGCCATATTTTTTATCTTATTAACATCATATGCTGTTAGAGCTGAGAATATTACAACTCCCATTATAGTTACTATCCAATATAATGATGGAGCTTTTAAGAATATATTTATTATACTAATTATTATTAAAGATATTAAACCTGTTTTTAAATATCCACCATAATTACTTAAATTTTCATTAGTAAAATATCCATAAGCTGCTGTTACCCCAAACATTACCATTGTTGTAAATAAAGTATACCCTATAATATAAATATCTCCTACCACTACCCCTATTATTGAAAAAACCAATCCATTTAAAAAAGAATAGAAGAAAAATAATAATCTTGCTGTCATAGTAGATATTTTATGCAACATTGCTGATAATCCTATCACTACTATGAATTCTAAAATTATTATTGGCATATATAATTTCATTATACTATAAATTAAATTTTGATTATACAAAATTATATATGCTGGAACTAAAAAAGTTATTAAAAGACCTATTACCATATAAGCAAAAGATGACCTTAGTAATCTATTATTGGCACTAGAGCTTATATACTCTCTTTCATCATTATAATACATATTTGTACCTCCTTATTATATTTACTTTCTTTAGACAATTTTTTTTGTATAAAAGTCTTTAATAAAAGTAATAGGTGTTGATTTTAAATCAGCACCTATAAATTTATTAATCTTCTTTTTTTATTTTTCCATTTTTTATTAATGTAATAACAAATTGATGAGCATCTACTATTGCGTTTGTATGAGCAAATTTTGTTTCCCCTTCATAAAGACCATTCATTAATATTTTTTGTTGTTCCTCTTCATTTCTTTCTAAAGTTTCTAAATCTATTTCTCCATTTTTATATTCAGCCACTAAAGAATCGTACATTTTATCAAAAGTTTCTTGATATACAACTTCTGATATATCATGGATATCAAACATATCTTCCATTTATATATTCCTCCTAACTATTTTAATTGCTCTAAAATTGCTTTATATTGTGTCTTCATCATTTTTACAGTTGCTTTTTTAACTAATTGATACCATTTTAATTTCATTGTTTCAATTCCTCTTAAAGAATCCATTAACATTCTTTTTAAGAAATCGAACTCTTCATAACTAACATTTAATTCTTTTAAATCTTTATTTTCACAAGAAGTTTTTACATAATCTAAGAATGTTAAAACTCCTTTCATTTGAGGTATATTAGAGTATGTTTTTTCAAACTCTTTCTTTATATCCACCATAAATCTTGATAAAAATTTTTTATGATTTTTATCAAGTTTTATAGAATATTTTCTTTTTCCTTTTCCAATTTTTTGTAAAATACCCATCATTCCCATCATAGATGACATTGCATTTATTTCCATAGGATTGATTTTGTCTGGATTGATTCTTTGTCCTTTCATTAATAACCTCCACTCTTATATTTTCCCTATTACATTTTCTATTTCTAATTTAGAGATACTTCCCTCTCTTAAAATTTTAACATTTTCACTAGTCATATCTATTATAGTAGAAGCAGTTCCTATTGGACATTTTCCCCCGTCAACTATAATATCAACTTTTTTTTTAAATTCCTCTGAAAGTTCTTCAAAAGATGAAGGAGTACTTTCCCCTGAAATATTTGCACTTGTAGTAGCCAATATCCCACCAGCACTTTCTATAATTTCTAAAGCTTTTTTATGATTAGGCATTCTTACACCAACAGTTTCTCCATTAGATACCATTATTGAAGGTACTATATCTTTTTTCTTTAAAATAATAGTAAGTCCTCCAGGCCAAAAAGCTTTTATTAATTTTTCTACTTTTTCATGATTTTTCTCTTCTATAAAAGCTATCTCTTTAACTTTTTCTAAACTATTTACTAGAGCTATTAAAGGCGAAGAAAAACTCCTACTTTTAGCTTTGTAAATTTTTACTAATGTTTCCTCTTCAATAATTCCTCCAACACCATAAACTGTATCAGTTGGATAAATTATTATACTTCCTTTTTTTAATTTTTCTCCTATTTCTTTTGTTGAAATTTCCATAATTGTATACCTCATTTTCTAAAATAAAAATCTCTAGTTTACAATTCAAACTTTCGCACTATATTTTATCACAAAAACAAAAAAAAAGCTAGTGAAAACACTAGCTTTTTTTTAATTTTTACTAAGATTATAAAGATTTTTATTCTTCAAAAGTATCTATACTATCAAATAGTTCAGAAACAGATTCATGTTTAACAATTCTCTCTATTGCTTTCGCAAATAATACATCAACAGATAAAACTTTTATTTTATCTATTTTTTTCTCTTCTGGAAGTCTTATTGTATCAGTTATAACAACTTCTTTTACAGGACATTTTGCTAATCTATCAACTGCTGGATCTGAAAGAATTGCATGACTACAACATATATAACTTTCTTTAGCTCCTCTATTCATTATAGCTTCTACACCATTTGTAATAGTTCCAGCTGTATCTATCATATCATCTATAAAAATAGCAATTTTTCCTTCTACATCTCCTATTAGATTCATTACTTCTGATAAGTTTGGTTTTGGTCTTCTTTTATCTATTATAGCAATTTTACAATCTAACCATTCTGCTAATTTTCTAGCTCTCTTTACTCCTCCAATATCTGGTGATACTACTACTACATCATCACCTTTAAATCCTTTACTTAAAAAATATTTTGCTAAAAGTGGTAATGCTTGTAAGTGGTCTACTGGAATATCATAGAATCCTTGAATTTGGTCAGCATGTAAATCCATCCCAACTAATCTATTTGCTCCTGCTGTAGTAAGTAAGTTAGCAACTAATTTTGCTGTAATTGGTTCTCTTGGACTTGATTTTCTCTCTTGTCTAGCATATCCATAATAAGGCATTAAAACATTAATTGTTTTAGCTGATGCTCTTTTTAAAGCATCAATGAAAATTAAAAGTTCCATTAAATTTTCATTTACTGGACCTGAAGTAGGTTGAATAATAAATACATCTCTTCCTCTAACAGTTTCATCTACTCTTACATAGATTTCTCCGTCTTTAAATCTAACAATTTGAGCATCTCCTAACTTTTGTCCTAATCTCTTAGCTATCTTCTCAGCTAATTCTACATTTGATGTTCCTGAAAAAATTTTAACTTCTTTCATATCAATTTGCATGTCTTTTATTTCCTCCATTTAAGTTTTATTAATTGCTTACTTCTTTCTACTGCTAAAGCATCCTCTGGGACATCTTTAGTTATAACTGACCCTGCTCCTGTAACAGAATTACTTCCTATATTTACTGGAGCAACCAACATTGTACTACTTCCTATAAATACTTTTTCACCTATGTTTGTATCAAATTTATTGACTCCATCATAATTACATGTAATTGTTCCTGCACCTATATTTGTATCTTTTCCTACTGTAGCATTTCCTAAATATGTTAAATGTCCAGCTTTTACTCCTGGTTCTAAAGTAGATTTTTTTACTTCAACAAAGTTTCCAATATGTACTTTTTCTTTTAAATGTGCTTTTGGTCTTAAATGAGCAAAAGGTCCCATTGTTACTTTGTCTTCTAATATACTTTCCTCTATAACAGAAGATTCTACCCTTATATGATTTTTTAATATGCTATCTATTATTCTACTATTTCCTACAATTTCACAATTTTCTCCAATAATTGTATTTCCTTGTAATACAACTCCTGGATAAATAATTGTATCCATCCCAATCTTTACTGTTTCTTCGATATATGTATTGTCTGGGTCTATGAAGATTACTCCCTCTTCCATAAGTTCTTTATTTTTTCTTTCTCTTAATACTTTAGAAGCTAAAGCTAACTCAACTTTTGAATTTACTCCTAAAATTTCTTGACTATCTTCTAAAATAAAACTGTCTACTTTTTTATTTTCATTAACTTGAATTTTTATAATATCTGTTAAATAATATTCACCTTTTTCATTGTTATTATCAATTTTATCTAAAGCTTTAAAAAGTTCTTTAGAATTACAACAATATACTCCAGCATTAACTTCTTTTATTTTTCTTATTTCTTCTGTTGCTTCTTTTTCTTCAACAATTCCTATAAATTTTCCATTTTCTTTTAATATTCTTCCATATCCAAATGGATTTTCATAAATAGCTGTAAGAACTGTTGTAACACAATTATTACTTTTATGATATTCATACATTTTCTTTAAAGTTTCTCCTTTTAAAAGAGGAGTATCTCCACAAAGAATCATTACATCCCCATCATAATCTTTTAATAATTCCTTTGCTTGTATTATAGCATGTCCTGTTCCTAATTGTTGCTCTTGAACTACATAAGAAATGTCTCCTAAAGTTTCTAAAACTTCTTCTTTCTTATGCCCTAAAATTAATATACTTTCTTTTATATTAATTTTCTTTAATTCATTTAAAATCTTTTGAACCATTGGTATTCCATTTACTTTATGGATTACTTTTGGCTTTTCAGATTTCATTCTAGTACCTTTTCCAGCTGCTAGAATTAAAGCCTTTAATTCCATTTCTTTCTCCTTCAAAGTAAAATTAATCTATTACATTATACCATATAATAATAGTTATTCCAAACAAAATGAAGAATTTTTATTGTGAACTTAATTTTTCATATGCCTCATTTATCTCTTTAAATTTTCTTTCATGATAATCTCTTTCATTTTGAGAAGCATTTGCATATTTATCAGGATGATGGAGTTTTGCTTGAGTTCTAAAAGCCTTTTTTATCTCCTCTTGACTTGCTCCTTCTTGAATTCCTAAAATCTTATAATATTTTGATTTATCTTCAAAATAACTCCTATATCCACCATAATTATTACTTCCATTATTTGTGTTTCCGTAATTTCCACCATAATAGTATCCATTATTATTTTGTTGTTCACTAGCTCTTCTAAAAAATTCCTCAAAATCCTCTGCATTAGTGCTAGTTCTATAATAATATGTTCTAGTTCTTCCATTATTGGCACTACTTTTTCCTGTCAATATATTCCAAATTAAAAATATTAATATAAACGGAAAAAATACAACGATTATATATCCAAAAAATACAAATAATAAAGCCATTATCATCAATACAGGAATAAATCCTAATGCTCTTTGAGGTCCTAAAATACCAGCTATTATAAAAAATAAAATTAATGCTATTATTAAAGCTATTTCCATTATTTGTTTTCACTCCTTAAAATTAAGAAATTGTAAATTTCTATTGATTAGTCTAATTTTTTTAATTAATATTTAGACTGTGATTTTTATATTATTTTCTCTTTTAACTTTATAATTTTATTTTAAATATTCTCTATAATTATCATTTTTATTAATCATTGACCAATAAAAATTATATCATTTACTACATTAATATTCAATATTAAATTTTGAAAATTCTTTTATATCTACAATTTCTTTTTTTATATTACTAACTTTTCCATATGGTGACCCTAACTTTATATATCTTTCACAATCTTTTATTTTTTTCTCTTCACCTTGAAGATAAATTTCCACATCACCAGAATCTAAATTTCTAATAATTCCTCTCATTTCTAATTTTTTTAATTTATATCCAACACAAAATCTGTATCCAACTCCTTGAACCTTTCCACTAACTATATAATGATATGTTTTCATTTTTCCTCCTTATTTAAGAGTTATCATAGCTCCTTCTAATCCGTCACATTCAGATACTATTATTTCATCTTTTTCTAATATATTCATTATTTCCAAAACTATAATTGTTCCAGCTATTATATTTTCACCTCTTTCAGGTTGTAATCCAATCATTTTCATTCTATCTCCTAAATTTAATCCTAAATATTTTTTTAGATTTTCTTCTAACATAAATTTAGTTAATTTATATAAATGAACTTTTTCAGAATCATATATTTTCATTTTTTCATAAACACTTACATTAGTTGTTACAGTTCCTGCTACTCCTACAAGAATAAAATTTTCATTTTTAAAAACTTCCACTTCTTTTATTCTCTCTTTTATAGAGTTTTGACAAATCTTTATTTTTTCATAATTGTCATTATAAAAATAATCCTTTGTTTCTCTTACTGCTCCTAACTTAAAACTTTTTAAATATTTTATTTCTTCAAAATCTCCAAATATAAACTCTGTGCTTCCTCCACCTATATCTATTAGCATTATTTTTTCTGAAAATTCTGTACTTGAACCTAAAAAAGTCATTTTTCCCTCTTGATTTCCTGAAATAACTTCTACTTTTATTCCTGTTTTATTAAAAATTTCATTTATAATTTTATCTTTATTTTTAGATTCTCTTATGGCTGAAGTTCCAAAAGCTATGATTTTCTCACAAAAATATTTTGTACAAATATCTTTATAATATTTTATAACTTCTATCAATTTGTTAATACCCTCTATAGATATAACTAAATTTTTATCCATATAGTTACCTAATTTTGTAATCTTTGTCTCTTTATATAATTTTTTTAAAATTTTAATTTTTTTATTTTCATCTTCAACTTCTGAAATAAATAATCTACAAGAATTTGTTCCAATGTCTATTATTGCTTTTTTATATATTTTTTTCATCTTTTCTCCTTATATATTTTATTTATTTTAAACTAATTTAGAGATTTTAACATCTAAATAACACTAAAAAAAATTATAATTAATTATACTGAAATTTTTTATAATATTCAATTATTTTTAGATATTTAGGAGGAGTCAATGAAAAATTTTAAAACTTTTATACTTATGGGAGTAATGACTTTTATAATGCTTTTCATAGGTAATCTTATTGGAGGAAGACAGGGAGTATATTTTTCCCTTATTTTAGCTGGATTTACAAATTTTATTTCTTATTGGTACAGTGATAAAATTGTTCTTAAAATGTATAATGCTAAACCAGTTTCTGTAAATTCTGATCTTTATAAACTCGTACAAGGATTGGTAAAAAAAGCTGATTTACCTATGCCTAAAGTTTATATGATTCATTCAAATCAACCTAATGCTTTTGCTACTGGAAGAAATCCACAAAATGCTGCTGTGGCTGTTACTTCTGGACTTATGGAAATATTAGATGATAATGAACTTTCTGGAGTAATAGGACATGAATTAGGCCATGTAAATAATAGAGATATTTTAATTGGAACTGTGGCTGCCACTTTTGCTGGAGCTATATCTTTCTTAGCTAATATGGCTAGATGGGGAGCTATTTTTGGTGGAAGTAGAGATGATGAAGATAGAGGAAATCCAATAGCTCTTTTACTTGTAGCTGTTCTTGCTCCTATTGCTGCTATGCTTGTTCAAATGGCTATATCTCGTACTAGAGAATATAAAGCTGATGAATATGGAGCTAAACTTAGTGGAAATCCTTTATATTTAGCTAATGCTTTAGAAAAACTTGAAATTGGAGTGGCTAGAAATCCTATGAATGCCAGTCCATCTACAGAAAATATGTTTATTGTAAGTCCTCTTTCATCAAGAGATAAGATGGCTACACTTTTTAGTACTCATCCATCAACTAAAGATAGAATAGCTAGACTTTATGAAATGGCTAACCTTTAATAATAAAAAAGGAAAATAATTTGTATTTTCCTTTTTTATTTTACACTTCCTAAAATTACTTTAACTTTATATTTTTCATCTTCTAATTTTTTCTTTATAAATATTCCTATTTTTTCTTTTTTATCTTTATCTATTCCATCTATTCCATTAATAAATAAAAATTTTTCACCATTTTTGTTTTCAGCAAAATACTTAGCTTTTTTTATATATTCAACTAAAAAACTTTCCTCAATATTTTTTTCTATATAATTTGGTAAAACTTTTTCTAAAATTTCATATCTATGAACATTTTCTTTATTTAATTTCATATTAAAAATATTTAAATTCAATACTCCTACTATTTTAGTAGAATATTCAGGTATACATGGTTCTGTGTTATTCCAAAATTTAATTAATTTTTCTTTTGCTCCATCTCCTTCTATTAAGATATAATCAAATTGACTTCTATATTTATCTATTGTTTTATAATCTAAGCCCACTATTTTATTATTTTCTATTTTTTTTCCTATGATAAATATATTTTTATTTTTTCCATCTATTAATTTATTTTCTACAATTAATTTTTTAAATTTACTTTTCTCAGGAACTTTTATTTTAGTTGTAGTTGTTATCAAAACTTTTCCAAAATTTGATAATTCATTAGCTAATAAAAACATCAATGATGTCTTTCCGCCAGCTCCTGTTATAGTTATTATATCTTTTTTTTCTATATTAAATTTTTCATACATTATTTTTCACCACCTTATAATAATTTTATAATAAATCTATTTTTTTTTAAACCTTTTATTATAATAAATCATCAAATAAATAAATTTTAAAGTTTATTTGGAGGATTTGATATGAAAAAACAAATATTTTTATTCTTAGCAGGAGTATTAATTTTAGGAGGCTGTGAAATGCCTAAGCAACCTAAAAATATCACTATCACTCTTACTCAAGAAGAAATAGACAATGTAAAAGGTGACCAAAACCAAGCTGCTGCTATTTTAGTTAATAAAGCTATATTAAAAGAAATGAGTGAAGTAAAATATACTGAAGAAGAATTAAAACAACTAGATGCATTAAAAGAAAATCTTGAAAAAGAATTTTTCTTAACAAAAATGGGTAGAGAAAGAGCTGTTGTTAGTGATGCGGAACTTTTATCAGTTTATCAAGAAAATGCTGATAAATTAGAAAAATTAGACCCTGAAGTTGTTTTGCCTCAAATTAAAGAACAACTTTTAATACAAAAAGTTAATCAAGAAAAAATAAATTATGTTAACTCTTTAGTTGAAAAATATGATTTAAATTCAAAATTAAAAGATGCTTTCCCTGAAATGCAAAAAACAGAAAATAAAATTGAAGAGAAAAAAGAAGTAACTTCTAAAGAGATAACTTCTCCTGAAAAAAACGAAATTACAACCCAAGAAAATAAAAAAGTTGAAACTAAAAAAAGTAATTAAATCATGAAAAAAGTTTATGTTTTATTGGGAGAGGGATTTGAATTAATAGAAGCTACTGTTCCCATTGATATTTTAAAAAGAGCTAAAATAAAGGTAACTACTCTTTCATTGAGTAGAAATATTTTTGTCAATTCTGCCCAAAATATTATTATCAAAGCTGACGATATGTTTGCTGATTATAAAGATGGAGATTGTATTATTTTACCTGGTGGTTATTCTGGATATGAAAATCTTTTTAGAAGTGAGGAATGTCTTAAACTTATTAAATATTATTTAAAAAATAAAAAAATTGTGGTAGCTATATCTGGAGCTCCTTTATTTCTTATAAAAAATAGTTTGATTAATGGAAAAAATATTACTATTCATTATTCAAATTCTAATTTAGTAAATGGTATTTGTAATATTTTGGATAATCCTATTGTGATAGATGATAATCTTATTACTGTTTGTGGTACAGGTTATATGCAAGATTTAGGATTTAAACTTATAGAAATTTTAACTCCTGAAAAGCTTCCAAAAGTAAAAAAAGGTATGAATATAAAATAAAAAGAGAGAATATTCTCTCTTTTTATTTATATAAATTATTTTCTTTTATAAATTTTATAAGTTTCTTATCTAAAAACTCACTACAGTCTTCATTATCTTTTAATTTTTCTCTTATTTCAGTAGAAGAAACATCAAAATAATTATTTTCAAATTCTATTATTTTTTTTGATTTTATCTCACTTACATAACCTTTTCTTCTCAATACAACTACTGTGGAGTTTTCTAAAATTTCATTATAATTCTTCCATTTAGTAAAATAAGCTGCTGAGTCACTTCCTATAATTTCAAAATACTCATTATTTTTTCCATAAATATTTATAAGATTTTCTAAAGTTCTATAAGTATAAGATAACTCATTTTTTTCCAATTCTATTTTTGAAACTTCAACTTTTTCTATATTAGAAAAATTTAAAACACACATTTCATATCTTAAAATGCTATCTGAAAGATTATTTTTTCCATGAGAAGCTATTCCAACTGGTATAATTAAAAGTTTATCTAAATTAAGATTTTTTACTACAAACTCTGCTACTTTTTTATGTCCTAAATGTGGTGGGTCAAAACTCCCTCCATAAATCCCTATTCTCACTTTTAATTCTCCATTACTTTATAAGTTTATCAAAAATTTCTTCTGTTATATTATCTAAATCTTTCAAAGAATTTCTTTCTTCTAATTTATCCATTCTATTTTTTAAAATATTTATATATTTTTCCTCATTTTCAAAATCATATTCTAATAAAAGTTTTAAATAACTTAAAAGTTTTAGACCTTCTAGATTTCTATATTTTGCTACATTATTAAAAAATCTATTTTTTAATTGTTCCTTTGTTATATTTTTTGAAATTTGTATATTTTCATATTCATATAAATCAAATCTTACTTTAATAATATAAGAAATTACATAATAAAATACTTCTAAAGAATAACCATATTTTTCAAAATATTTTTTTAGAGAATAAACATATAAACTTTTGTTAAAATCTAAATTATCCATTAGAGCTATTTTACTTAAAAATTTAAAAAATCTCTCTTCATCTCTTTTGTATAATTCATAAAGATATTTTATTCCAAATTCTAATTTTCCATTTATTACTAATTTTATAGAATTTTTTTCTAAAATATCTACTTTTTCATTTGACATTCTTTTTATGGAATTTTCATTATATTTATCTTGGTCTGACAAATCTATATTATTTGCAAGGTATTCTAAAAACTTTTCATCTTCATCTATAAATAATGTACTTGCTAATATAAAATTTCCATTTTTTCTTTTTATATTACAATTTTCATCTATTGTAAAAAAAGCTCTTTTATTTGTTGTATGAATCATATTCTTTAAAAGTATATTTCTTGAATTTTCATTTTCTTTATAGAAGTTAGTTAATTTTGAAACTATTTCTTTTTTATTAAGCCCATTTAGACTTAAAGTATCAGTCATTATTTTTTTCTCCTCTCAAACATTGTAAAGTATTATTTTCTAATATTTCAAACTCTATTTTCAAAACAAACAAATTTTTTAAATCTATATCTTTAGGTAACTTAACAGCATCTTTTTCTGTAGTTATTATATACGAAGCTCCCATTTCATTGGCTTTTTTCTCGATTAAATCTATATCTTTTTGGGTAAAACTATGATGGTCTAAAAAATCTATTCTCTCTATATATGAGGGGTCCAAAGAGATTACAGTTTTTTCAAAGTTAAGTGGATTAGCAAGTCCAGAAAATAATAAAACTCTTTTTCCTTTTACCCAAAAAAGTGGTTTCATATTTCCTGACATATCATATAAAGATTTTATTCCATGCATAGCTACTGATACTGGTTTTCCAAACCTCATTCTCAAAAATCTTTTTATAGTTTCTAAATCTTTTTCTGGTACTAAATCTGCTTTTGTTATAATAAATTCTGAAGCTCTTTTTGCTCCATCTTCAAATCTTTCTCTAAGAGTCCCTTTAGGAAGTAATGCTCCCCAACCAAAAGGATTTGTGGCGTCTACCAAAACTATATCCCAATCTCTATAAAATTTTCTATGTTGGAATCCATCATCTAATAAAATAGTGTCAGCATTAAAAGTTTTTTTAGCTAACTTTGCTGCTTCATACCGATTTCTTCCAACTATTACAGGAACTTTTAAATTTGTTGCATGACTATATGGTTCATCTCCACTTTCTTTTGAAGTAACAAATATTTTTTTCCCATTAGAAACAATTAAAGGGTCTTGTTTTCTTTTTCCTCTATAGCCTCTTGAAACAACAACAACATTTCTTCCCTCTTCTTGAAGTTTTTTAGCAAAATATTGTACTGCTGGTGTCTTTCCAGTTCCACCAACAGTTATATTTCCAATACAAATAACAAAAATATCATCTACTTTATTTATTTTTAAAATTTTCTTATCATAAAGCCAATTTCTAAAGGTTGTGATAAGATAATATATATATGCCAACAGTTTCATTTTTCCCTCTCTGTTTTAGTTATAATAACTCCTTATATTTTACCTTTTATTTTGATAAAAATCAAAGAAAATTTTAATATTTGTTATTTTTTTTATAAATTTACAGGGACTATCTTAGAAATTCCTATTTTTTTATTCATTGTAACTCCAAAAATACTATCTGATGACCTCATAGTTTCCTTGTTATGTGTTATCAAAATAAATTGTGACTTATCTGTAAATTCTTTTAATTTATTTATAAGTTTTTTGGTATTTTTTTCATCAAGAGCAGCTTCTATCTCATCAAGGAAAGTAAAAGGACTTGGTTTATACATAAATATTGCCATTATAAAAGCTATTGCAACCATTGATTTTTCTCCTCCTGATAATAGAGTAAGAGATTGTCTTTTTTTATTTTTAAATTTTACAAATATTTCTACTCCACAATTTTCAAAGTCTTCCTCATTGGAAATAGTTAAACTTCCCTCAGAGTTATCAATAGTTTCCATACACATTTGATTGAAATTAGCATTAATATTATTATAAGCATCAAAAAATCTTTCTCTTATAGCTCTACTTATATCTTCTATAATTTCTAGAAGAGAGCTTCTACTTGTTTCTAAATCATCTTTTTGTGCTTTTATAAAATTATATTTCTTATCTAACTCTTTGAATTCTTCTACAGCTAGTAAATTTACTGTTTCAAAATCTTTTATTTTGTTATTAAGATACTTAACTCTATCTACTGAAGATTTATAAATACTTTCTTCTACTAATTTTTCTTTAATTTCTTCCATAGAATTTATATTTTCTTCTAAAGATGAGATTTTTCTTTGATATTCCTCTATTTTTTCCAATTCATTTTTTAATTTTTCTTCCTCTTTATACTGCTTACTTTCAATATCTTTTATAACACCTATTAATTCTTTTTCTTTTAATTGGAAAAATTGTTCTCTTTCATTAGCAACTAACAATTCTCTATTTTCTTTTTCAAATTGTAAGTCCTTTTCTACTTTATCTTTTTCTATTTTTTCTAATGTAATTTTTATGCTTTCCAATTCTTTGATTAATTTTTCTAATCTTTCTTCTGCTATTTTTTTTTCTTCAATAAGCTCTTTTTTCTCATTATTATTTTTTTCTATATCATTTTCTATTTGATTACTTCTATCCTTTGTATTCAAAAATTTTATTTTTATATCAGAAAATTCATCTTTTAATTTTCTGATATTTTCTGTTAAGAGCTCATACTCTTTAGATTTTATATCTATATATATTTTTACTTCTTTTGTATTTTTTTCTATAGTTTCTTTACTATCTAATGATTCTTTTATTCTCTTATTATACTCTAAAAGATATCTTTCTTCCTCTTCTTTCTCAGAAATAGATACTCTTTTTTCTTTAATAAATCTTTCATTTTTACTTTTTAAATTTTCAAATTCTTCTGATAGATTTTTTATCTCTTTTCTTAAACTTAAATTTTGTGTATCTAAGGTTTGAGTTTTATTTTCTAATTCTGTTAATGTTTCATTTAATTTTTCATATAACTCTTTATTTTTTTTGATACTAATATTTAGATTTTTTAAAACTTCTTCTAACCTTTTAGCTTCCTTTCTTCTCTCAAACATTTGAGAAATTGCAGTAACTTTATTTTCTCCTCCAGTTATTCTTCCTGTTCCACTAATAAACTCTCCTGAAATACTAACTATATTCCCTGAGAAAAGATTTTTCTTTGAAATATTAATTGCTGTGTCTACATCTTCAACAATTAAAAGATTTCCTAATACCATATCTATAATTTTTTGATATTTTGGATTAAAAGAAATTAACTCAGAACCTCTCCCAATCACTCCATTTAATTTAGGAATCTCTTTTTTAGGAAAAGCTTTTATAGTATCCATTGCTAAGAAAGAAGCTTTCCCTACTTTTCTTTCCTTCAAAATTTCTATACATTTTTTTGCAATTCCACTATTTTCTACAACAATATCTTGTAAATTTCCTGAAATTGAAGCTTCTATTGCCTTTTCAAATTTTTCTGGGATATTTATTATTGAAATAAGAGCTCCTTCAACACCTTTTATATTTAAGTTTAGTATCTCCTTTACACCTTTATAAAATCCCTCATTATTTTCTTCAAATCTATGAATTGAATCATATCTTTCTTTATTTTTAGAAAAATCAAATTCATTCTTTCTAATTTCATCATTTATTCTATTTATTTTTACACTATATTCTGAAATATTTTTCTCACATTGAAGTTGGTTTTCATCATTTTCTACAAGTTGTTTTTCTAAATTTTCTTTTTTTAATTTACACTTTTCAAATAATTGATTATTATCAAATATTTTCTTCTCTATCTCTTCTATCTCTTTTATAAGATTATTTATTTTAGAAGTACTTCCTTTTATTCTTTTTTCAGAGTTTTCAAGAGCATTTTCATATTGTAATTTTTCAACTTCAAAATCCATTAATTGTCTTTTCTTTAATTCAATTTCTCTTTCTAAAACTATTTTTTTATTTTCTAATTCATTAATTTGAATTTCTAAAGAAGAAACTTTATCTTCTCCCTCTTCTAAAATAGATTTTAAATTTTCTTTTTCATTTAAAAGAGATTGATGATTTTCTTGATTTTTATTTAATTTTTCTTTAAAAGATTCTATTCTCTCTTTTCTATCTTTTTCCTCCCTTTTAAATCCCTCTTCTCTTTCAAGAAGTTTTGCTTTTTCTTTTTCAAAATCATTTATTAATTTTTTTAAATTTTCATTTTTATCCATCAATAATTGAATTTCATTTTTTATATTTTGTATATTTTCTGTGACTTCTTTTATTTCCTTTTCTTTTTCTTCCTTTTCATTTTTTATTTTATTAAGAGATTCTAATAATTCTTTATTTTTTTGTTGAGTTTTTTCTAAATTTTCTTGATTTTTTCCTAATTCAAAAATATTTATCCCTTTATCAAGAGAATCTCTTTCATCTTTTATTTGTAAAAACTCTAAAGCTTTTTCAGCTTGTTTTTTTATTTTTGTTCTTTGTTCTCCTGTTTCTGATAAAATTAGCTCTATTTTTTCAACTTCATTTATTACATTTTCTAATTTTTTTTCAGCTTCTAATTTTCTTATTTGATATTTCTTTACTCCAGCTGCTTCTTCTATTATCTCTTTAACTTCTTTTTTAGAAGAAGATATTATTCTTTCTACCTTTCCTTGCCCAATTACAGAATAAGCAGATTTTCCTATTCCTGTATCTAAAAACATATCACTAATATCTTTAAGTCTAGCTTTTTTATCATTGATTAAATATTCATTTTCTCCACTAGAAAAAAGTTTTCTAGTTATTTTTAAAGTTTCTTCATCAGTTGAAAAATATCCATCTTTATTATCTATAAAAAGGGAAACTTCAGCATTATTTGCACTTTTTTTAGATTCTCCACCAGAAAATATTATATCTTTACTTTCTTTAGCTCTTATATTTTTATATGATTGTTCTCCTAGCACCCAAAGAATAGAGTCTAGTATATTTGATTTTCCTGACCCATTAGGTCCTACTATTGATGTTATCCCCTTATTAAAATCTATTTTTATTCTTTCACCAAAAGATTTAAATCCGTATATCTCTATTCCTTTTAAATGCATAAATTTTCTCCTATAATATATATTTATCTAAATTTTCCTCTTCTTTTTCATTTTTTATAATTTTATCAACCATTTTCTTATCTATATTAATTTTTTTAAATTCTTTATAAGGAGCCTCAAACATTATATCTCTTAAAATTAACTCTATTACAGCAGCCAATCTTCTAGCCCCAATATTTTCAACAGTACAATTTTGTTCATAAGCATATTCTGCTATTTTTTCTATTGCATTTTTACTAAAAGTAATCTCTACATTATCAACTAAAAGTAAACTTTTATATTGCTCAATTAAATTATAATCTACTGTTGTTAGTATTTTTACAAAATCCTCTTTTGTTAAATCTTCCATAGATACAACTAAAGGAAATCTTCCTTGTAATTCTGGCATTAAATCTGAAAAACTTGCCTCACTAAAAGCTCCTGCAGCTATAAATAAAATATGTTCTGTTCTTACAGGACCATATTTTGTCATAACAGTAGTTCCCTCTATTATTGGAAGTATATCTCTTTGAACTCCTTGACGAGAAACTTCTCCTCTCCCTACACTATTAGTACCAGCTATCTTATCTATTTCATCAATAAAAATAATCCCATCATTTTCTACTTTTTTTACTGCTTCTCTTCCTATTTCATCATAATCTAGATTTTCTTCAATTTCTTTATTTATTATTAAATTAATAGCATCTTTTATCTTTACTTTTGATTTTTTTCCCTTTCTTCCTTCTCCCATACTCATTACATTTTGAATTATATCTCCAATATCCCCTTTTTCTGAATAACCCATTATTTCTATTATAGGAGATTTATTTCCTTGTTCATATTGACTTTTATCCAATTCAATAGTTTTTTCATCATAATTTCCTTTTTTTATTTCTTCTATTAAATTAGATTTAAAATTTTCATCTAATGTATCTAAATTATTTATTTTTTTAGCCACTTCTTCTACAGCCCTATCATAATATTTTTCTTTTAATTCCTCTGTTTTTTCAGAAGTAAATCTTTTTACTGTAAGAGAAACTATGTCTTTTATTATACTTTCAACATCTTTTCCAACATAACCTACTTCTGTATATTTAGTAGCCTCCACTTTTAAAAATGGTGATTTTGTAATCTTTGCCAATCTTCTAGCAAGTTCTGTTTTTCCAACTCCTGTTGAACCCATAAGAATAATATTTTTAGGAGTTATTTCTTCTCTCATATTTTTATCTTTTATATTTTTTCTTCTATATCTATTTCTTAATGATATTGCTAAATTTCTCTTTGCCTCATCTTGTGAAACAATATATTTATCCAATTCTTTTACTATTTCACTTGGAATCATCTTTCCTCCTTAAATATCTATAAAAAATCTCTATACTTTTATATTATACTATAATTTGCTATTAAATTTTAATTTATTTCTTTAAAATTCTTCTATAATTTTTATAAATTTTATATAAATATAAAAAAGCTAGCTTATTCAACTAGCTTATTTTAATATATCATCTAGATTTTCTTTAAGTTTTGCCAATGCTTTAGCTCTATGACTGATTTTATTTTTGAAATCTTCCATTTCAGCTGTTGTTTTCCCATATTCTTTTACATAAAAATATGGATCATAACCAAAACCATATTTTCCACGAGGTTCATCTATTATTTCCCCATGAATTTCTCCTGTATAACTATAAGTTTCACCAGTTGGTTTTGCTAAAGTTATTACACATACAAATTTTGCATTTCTATTTTCAATACCTTTTAAATTTTCAATAAGTTTTTTATTATTTGATTCATCAGTAGCATTTTCTCCTGAATATCTTGCTGAATAAACTCCTGGAGCTCCTCCTAAAGCTTCAACACATATTCCTGAATCATCAGCTATTGTTATCATATTTGTAAATTTTGAGATTTCTAAAGCTTTCTTTTTTGAATTTTCTTCAAAAGTTTTTCCATCTTCTATTACTTCAGGAATTTCTATTCCATCATTTATAGATAAAATTTCGATATCTTCCTTTGAAAATATTTTTTTTATCTCTTCGATTTTATGTTTATTTCCTGTTGCTAAAAAGATTTTCATTTTTCCACCTTATCTTTCTACTATACCAAATTCTTCAGATAAATTTTTATCTTGTATTTCAAATAACTCTTTAAGTCCTTTTTCTGCTAAATCAAGTAATTGATTTAATTCTACTCTACTATAAGTAGCTTCTTCTCCAGTTCCTTGAATTTCTACAAATTCTCCTTTATCATTCATAATTACATTCATATCAACTTCAGCTGCTGAATCTTCACTATATTTTAAATCTAACATTGGAATTCTATTTACAATTCCAACACTTATGGCTGCTATTTTAGATTTTAAAGGATTTTCTAATAAAGCTCCAGCTCTTACCATTCTTTCTATAGCCATAGCTAAAGCAATGTATCCTCCAGTTATTGAAGCTGTTCTTGTTCCTCCATCAGCTTGAATGACATCACAATCTATTGTTATTGTTCTTTCTCCAATTTTATCTAAATCAACACAAGCTCTTAAAGCTCTTCCTATTAATCTTTGAATTTCCATAGTTCTTCCACTAAGCTTACCTTTAGAAGATTCTCTTTGAGTTCTTTCTTCAGTTGCTCTAGGTAACATTGAATATTCAGCAGTTATCCAACCTTTTCCTGTATTTCTTAAAAATGGAGGTACTTTATCAGATATTGAAGCAGTACAAATAACCTTTGTATTTCCAAATGAAATAAGGACAGAGCCCTCTGCATGCATTGTATAATTTCTTACTACTTCTACCTTTCTAATACTATCTACTTCTCTTCCATCTTCTCTTAAAACTTTACTCATTTTTCTCTCCTCTTATAATGTCGCTAGTTCCTTTTCTCTATTATATTGAATATTGTACAATTTTGAGTACAACCCTTTTTTGGCCAATAACTCTTCATGTTTTCCAACTTCTTTTATAACTCCTTTATCCATAACAATTATTTTATCAGCTGATATTATTGTTGATAATCTATGTGCAATAACAAAAGTTGTTCTTCCTTCCATTAATTTATCTAAAGCTTCTTGTACAAGTTTTTCTGATTCTGTATCTAAAGCTGAAGTAGCTTCATCTAATATCATTATAGCTGGGTCTTGAATTAAAGCTCTAGCTATAGCTATTCTTTGTTTTTGTCCTCCTGAAAGAAGAACTCCTCTTTCTCCTACTTCTGTTTCAAATCCTTTTTCTAATTCTACAATAAAATTATAAGCATTGGCCATCTTTGCTGCTTCCTCAATTTTTTCTCTTGAAATATTAGGTTTTCCAAAAGCTATATTTTCAGCTATTGTTCCACTAAATAAAAAAGTATCTTGTGGAACCATCCCTATATGTGCTCTATATTGCTTTAAAGAATATTCTCTTATATCTATATTATTTATTTTGATACTTCCACTATCTATATCATAAAATCTAGGAAGCAAATTAACTATTGTAGTCTTTCCACTTCCACTACTTCCTACAAAAGCTACTACTTCTCCTTTTTTCACTTGGAAACTTACATCCTTTAAAACTTTTGTTTCAGTATTTGGATATGTAAATTCAACATTTTCAAAAGTAATATTTTCAACATCACCACTAAATACTTTTGGTTCTTCTATAAAACAATCTCTTTCAGGTTTTATCTTAAATATTTCCATTACTCTATCACCTGAAGGAACTATTTCATAAAGCTCACTATTTCTTCTTATAAATCTTTTAAGTGGTTGTTGCATAAGTCCAGCAGCTGTTAAGAAAGAGATTAAATCTCCTGGAGTAAATGTTTTTAAATATATAATTGAATATCCTCCATAAGCAGCTACTAACACCAACATAAGAGCTGTTAAAACTTCATTTAATGGAGATATTTTAGCCTTTATTTTTGCTGCTTTATATATTTTTTTCATTTCTCCATCAGTTACAATTTCATATTTTGCTATAATGTCATCTATTTTATTAAAACCTTTTATAACCTGAACTCCTGCTAGTGATTCTTGCATAAAAGCTGTAGCATCTCCAATAGTATCTTGTCTTTCTTTACCTGTATTTCTAAGTTTTTTAGTATATTTCTTTACCATAATAAAGATAGCTGGAGCTACTACTAAAGCTATTAAAGAAAGTATTATATCTACTTGAAACATTCTAACTAAAAAAGCTGAAACTGTTATTATTTCTCTTAACATATCAAATAAAAGAAATCCTATTCTTCCTAAATTTGAAGAATCTCCAGACAACCTAGCCATTATATCCCCTAACTTATTTTGATTAAAATAAGATATTGGTAAATGTTCTAAATGTCTAAATATATCTATTTTTATCTCTCTTCTTATTTTCTCACTCAAATAAACAGAGGTTGTTTCAGCATAGTAAGCTGTTAATGATTTTATCAAAGTTGTTAAAAAAATTCCTCCACCTACTAATATCATCATCTTTCCATTTTTAGAAATTAAAACATCATCTACTAAATATTTAGACAACCAGGCTGGTACAGCTCCCATAGCTGATGATATTATAGATAAAGTAACAGTTCCTATAAGCCATATTTTATATTTAAAACTGTACTTTATGAAGCCCCCCAAAGCATCACTTTTATAAATTTTCGCCAATTTTTCTTTTAACATTTATTTTTTCCTTCCAAAATATATTTAGAATAACTTCTAATTATATCTTTCCCATAAAGTTTTTTTCTAATATTTTCTATATCACTCTGATATTTCTTTCTATTAGACATTATAAATTGAAGTTTGTCTAAAATATTCTTTTCATTATACTGATTTCCTATAAGTTCTGGATAAACTTCTTTATTTTCAGTTAAATTAGGAAGAGAGATATATTTTATTTTTAATAAATATCTTCCTATCAAAAGATTTAATAAACTAGGTTTATATACTACTATTGCTGGTAATCCCATAATAGCCAATTCTAAAGTTACTGTCCCAGAGGCAGCAATAGCCACTTGAGATTTTTTTACAGCATCTTCTAAACTTCCTTGAAAAATTTCTAAATTTTTATAAATATTTAAATCTCTATCTATCCATTTAAAAGTTTTTTTATCAGGAAGTTTTAAAATAAATTCTTTATCTTTATTTTTTTCAACTAAATTAAGCATTTCAGGTAATAAAGATGTAATTTCTTGTTTTCTACTTCCTGGAAGTAATAAAATTTTATTTCCTATTTCATCACTTAATAAAGGATATTTCTCAATAAAAGGATTCCCATAATAAACAACATCTATTCCATATTGTTTATAAAAATTAACTTCCCAAGGAAATATTACCATTATATGGTCAGCTAATCTTAAAGTTTTTATTCTTTTTTTACCCCAAATCCATAATTTTGGAGGAATATAATAAAAAACCTCCACTTGAGGCATTCTTTCTTTTAAAAGTTTTAAAAAAGCTAAATTAAATCCTCCATAATCAACTAAAATAACTTTTTCTATATTATTTTTTTCAATAAATTCCAAATATTCATAAGCTTTTTTCTTTAAAAATTTATATTTTTTTAAAGCTTCTAAAAAACCTATAATAGCTAATTCTTTTATATCTAATAGTGATTTTACTCCTAAAGATTTACAATTTTCCCCAACTATTCCGTAAAATTCAACTGTATTATCTTCTTCTAAAATATTTTTTATTAAATAAGAAAGATGTAAATCTCCAGAAACTTCTCCAGTTGAAACAAATATTTTCATAAAAACTACCTCTTATTATTTTATTCCAACAATAAAAATACCATTTTCATCAGCTAATTTTATTGCCTCATCTTGCTCTGTAAAAATCATCTTTCCAGCCTCCCCAACTACTCCTCTAGCTTTTATTTTTACTAAAGTTTTTATTGTTTCTATTCCTATTGTGGGAATATCCACTCTCATATCTTGTTGAGGTCTTGCCATTTTTACCATTATACAATTTTCTCCACCTAATTCTCCGCCTCTTAGTATAGTTTTGTCTGTTCCTTCTATACCTTCTAAAGCTATTACTGAAGAATTTTTACAAATTACTGTTTGTCCTGCGTCTACTTCACTTAATGCTTTCGCTGCTTCTTTTCCTAATTTTATAGTATATAAATCTTCTGAATTAGGTTTTATCATCGTATAACATTTATTTTCAAACATTACTTTCTTTAAAAAAAAGTTTTGGGGAATAACTTTTATTCCATTTAATTTTAAAAATGCTATGACTCCAAAAAGGAGAGTCTCATCTTTCCTATCAGGAAGATTATCAAGAAGTTCCTCTCCAAATTTATCAAATTTTACATTTTTAAAAATTAACTCTTTTTCTACTTTTCCTAACATAATAACTTTAAATATTTTATTTTTTATAAGATATTTAGTTATATTTCCTACTTCTCCTATATTAAAATTTTTAAAATTAATATGTTTTTTTACATTTTCATCTACTGTATCAAAAAGTCCAATAGGGAACATTTCTATATTATTATGATGTTCTATCTCTCTCATAATTGAAAAAGGAAGTTTTCCATTTCCAACTATTACCCCTATTCTCTCCATTATTTTGATATCCCCCGACTACTTTGTTTTATAAAATTGACCATTGTCATTACATTTTTACTTTCACTATATGTTTCTTCTAACTGACTTAGTGCTTCTTTTAAAGGTAAACCTTTTCTAAATAATATTTTATAAGCTCTTTTTAAATCCAATAGTTCCTCATCACTAAATCCTCTTCTTCTAAGACCTACTGTATTAAGACCTACTGGAATAGCTTTATTCCCATCAGCTAATATAAATGGACAAATATCTTGAGTTACAGCTGAAGCTCCTCCTACCATTGCATGATCCCCTATTTTACAAAATTGATGAACTCCTGTAAGACCTCCTACTATTGCCCAATTTCCTATTTCTACATGTCCTGCTAAAGTAGCATTATTAGAAAATATACAATTATCTCCTATTATTACATCATGAGCTACATGGACATAGGCCATTAATAAATTATTATTTCCTATTCTTGTTTCCCATTTATCATCTGTTCCTCTATGAATAGTAACAAATTCTCTAATAGTATTATTATTTCCTATTATAGTTTTTGTTGGTTCTCCCTTATATTTTAAATCTTGTGAAGCTTTTCCTATTGAAGCAAAAGAATAAATAGTATTATTTTCTCCAATTTCAGTTATTCCTTCTATTACTACATGAGATTGTATAGTTGTTCCATTTCCTATTTTTACATCTTTTCCAATTATACAAAATGGTCCTATCTTTACATTATCTCCTATAATTGCTCCATCTTCTATTATTGAAGTACTGTGTATTTCTACCACATTAATTCCCCCATTCACAATTATTTATCCATTATACTAAAAGTAAATTTAACTTCAGTTACAACTTTACCATCTACTTTTGCTACACCTTCGGCTTTTATTATATTTCTTTTTTGTTTTAATATTTTTGCCTCATATATTAATTGGTCACCAGGTCTCACTGGAGCTTTGAATTTTACCTCTTCTAAAGCTGCAAAATATGGAACTTTATTTTTTCCATCTTCTCCTGCTAACTCAAATACTAAAACTCCTAGAGCTTGAGCTATTCCCTCTACTGTTAATACTCCTGGTAATATTGGGTGTCCTGGAAAATGCCCTTGAAAACAAGCTTCATTTATTGTAACATTTTTAAGTCCTATTACTGTACTATTTTCTCTATCAATATCTATAATTCTATCCACTAATAAAAATGGATATCTATGTGGTATTCTTTCCATTATTTCTGTTACTGTTAACATCAATTTACCTCCAACTTTTTTCTTAGCTTTATTATACTATATATACTGTTTTTTTTGTATATTTTTTATTTTTTTATTTTAAATTTTTTAAAATATTAGCAAATTCAATATCTAAAGCATGACCAGCTTTTATTGCTATTATATGAGCTTTTATTGGTTTATTTAATATTTTTAAATCTCCAATAATATCTAACATTTTATGTCTTACAAATTCATCCTCATATCTTAAGCCACTTGGATTCATAACTCCATCTTTTTGAATAACAATAGCATTGTCTAAAGTTCCACCTAAAGCTAAATTATTCTTTTTCAAATATTCTATTTCATAATCAAAGCCAAAAGTTCTTGCATTTCCTATTTCTTTTTTATAATTTTCTAAATTTATTTCAGTTTCTAACATTTGAGTTTTTAAATAAGTATGATTAAATTTTATTGTATAAGTTAATTTATATCCATCATAGGGTAAAGCTACTATATGTTTATCCTCTTTTGATAAATATATAGGTTCTTTTACAATAATTTCTTCTATATCTTCTTCTAATTCTTTTATTCCGATTTTTTCAATTTCCTCAATGAAAACTCTAGCACTTCCATCACAAATTGGTAATTCATTATCACCTAACTCTACTATTAAATCTGTTATTCCTAAGACATATAGAGCTGATAAAAAATGTTCTATAGTATAAACAGCTGCTCCGTATTCATTTTTTAAATTAGTTCCTCTTGTTAAATCAAAAGTATTTTCTATATCAAGACTTATAAGATTTTTTCCCTCTTCTAAATCTGTTCTTTTAAAAACAATTCCTCCATTTTCACTAGGAATTAAATGAAGTTTTATATTTTTTCCTTTATGAAGTCCTATTCCCTCATAAAACATTTCATTTTTAAGAGTTTTTCTTTTCATTTTTCCTCCTATTTCTTTAAAAATTTACTAGCTAATATTAAAGCTATATCTTTTTCTCCATCTACAAATTGTACTGTTATTTTTTTCTCTGTAATTCTTGTTACTTTTCCTAATCCAAATTTTATATGAGTAACTTTATCACCTATATTATACGGACTATTTTTAATATTTTCTATAGATTTTTTTAATTCTTTTGTATTTTCAAAAGTATTAATTGATTTTTTACCTATTTTTTCATAAATTTTTTCATCAACACTTTTTTCCATTTTACTATGTATTTCTACTGCCCTTTCTATTAAATCTTCTGGTATTTCTTTTATAAATCTAGAAGGAGTCATAAATTGTTCTTTTCCATAATTATATCTTTGGGAAGCAAAAGATAAAAATAGTCTTTCTTCTGCTCTTGTTATTGCTACATAACAAATTCTTCTTTCTTCTTCTAATTGTTCATTATCTATTATAACTTTTGTTGTATTAGGAAATACTTCATCTTCTAATCCAACTAAAAATACCACAGGGAACTCCAATCCTTTTGAATTATGGATTGTCATTAATTTAACATACTCTTTCTCTTCATCTAAGTCATCAGTAGCACTTACAAGAGATACATTTTCTAAATATTCTCTCAGTGTTAAGTTATCAATAATTTTTTCTAATTCAAATATTGAATTTCTTAATTCTTCTATATTTTCAATTCTTGTATCATAGTCCTCGTAATTTGTTTCTAAATATTTTTTATACTCTGTTAATTGAATTAACTCATTAAATAATTCTGATACAGGAAGTTCCATACTATCTTCTATTAAAACATCTAATATCTTAGTAAACTCTTTTATTTTTTCTACAGTAGTTTTTCCTATTCCTTCTATTTTTTCTATTTCTTTTAAACTTTCAAAATAAGTTAAACTATTTTCTAAAGCATAAGTTTTTATTTTTTCTACAGTTTTATCTCCAATTTTTCTTTTAGGTACATTGATTATTCTATCTAAATTTATCCCATCCATTTGATTGTTTATTACAGATAAATATCCTAGTATGTCTTTTATCTCTGCTCTTTGATAGAATTGAATTCCTCCAAAAATTTTATAAGGTATTCCTTCTCTCAAAAATCCCTCTTCAAATAATCTTGATTGAGCATTTGTTCTATATAGAACTGTAAAATCATTATATCTTTTTCCAGATGATTTTAATTTTTTAATTTCATCCATTACAAAATTAACTTCTTGTCTACCATTTTCACAAGCTTTTAATAAAATTCTATTTCCAGTAGCTCTTTTTGTCCATAAATTTTTATTTTTAGAACTTTTATTATTTCTTATGATTGTATTTGCTGCTTCTAATATTACTTTTGTTGAACGATAATTTTCTTCTAACTTTATAACAGTAGCATCTTTATAATCTTTTTCAAAATCTAATATATTTTGAATATTTGCCCCTCTAAATCCATATATACTTTGATTTTCATCACCAACAACACAAATATTTCTATATTTTTTAGCAATTTTGTTCACTATTTGATATTGAATATTATTTGTATCTTGATATTCATCTACCATTATATACTTAAATTTATCTTGAACTTTATCTAATATCTCTGAGTTGTCTAAAAGTTTATTTGTATTTACTAATATATCTGAAAAATCCATTCCATTATTATTTTTTAATTCTTTATCATATCTATTATAAACTTCATAAATAACTTTGTAATTACTATCATAAGTATTTTCTTTTAAATATTCATCTGGATTTTTCCCATCTTCTTTTAATCTTGAAATTATTGAAGCTATTTTTCCTTCTGTCAAATCTTTATCTTCTACTACTAAAGTTTTTAATATTGATTTTATAACTCTTTTTTGGTCATCAACATCATAAATAGTAAAATTAGAATTATATCCTATTTTATTTCCATATATTCTCAAAAGTTTTAATCCAAAAGAATGAAATGTAGAAAGCATTACTTTTTTCCCATCTTCACCTATTAAACTTTCAACCCTTTCTTTCATTTCTTTAGCTGCTTTATTTGTAAATGTTACTGCTAAAATAGAATATGGAGATACTCCTTTCTCTAATATCATATAAGCTATTCTATAGGTAATTGTTCTAGTTTTTCCTGAACCTGCCCCTGCTAATATTAGCACAGGTCCATCTATTTTTTCTCCAGCTTTTTTCTGTTGTTCATTTAATGCATCTAATATACTCATTATTAACTCCTTACTCAATGAAATAATCTATATGTATCATCACTTCTTTTATTTCTTTAAAATCAGTCATCAAAGATTCCTCTAAATCATCAGAAAGATTATGTGCTTCATATACTGTCATGTTTTTATCAACTCTTATATGAAAACTTAGAAAGATTTTATCTCCTGACCTTCTCATATATATCTCATGAACATTTTTTACTTGAGTATTTGTGGAAAGATAATCTTCAATTTCTTTTATAAATTCATTTTCTTGTTTGTCTAAAATAACATCTGAAACTTCTAATATTGTACTAATTCCCTCTTTTAATATAAGAAGAGCTACTATTATACTAACTATAATATCAAATATTGGAGAAATATATATAGATAATAATATTCCTATAATTACTCCTGTTGAAGAAAATACATCACTTCTACTGTCTCTAGCATCTGCTATTAAAGCAGAATTTTTAGTTGCTTTTCCTATTTTCATTTTATAAAAATACATTCCATATTTTACAATTATTGAAATAATAGCTAAATAAATTGTAGAAAATTCAGGAATATAAGAATAATCTTTTGAAATAATTTTAAAAATAGAATCCTTTCCTATCTCTATTCCTGTTATTACTACAAATAATCCTACCATTATTCCAATTACACTTTCTATTTTTTCATGTCCATAAGGATGTTTTTCATCTTTTGGCATATTACTAAAATGTATCCCCAAAAGAATTGCCATAGAACTTATTACATCTGATAATGAATTAAATCCATCAGCTACTAAGGCATTTGATTTCCCTTTTAATCCTCCAAATATTTTAATTATCGCTAGAAAAATATTGAAAATAATAGAACCTAAAACAACTACTATTCCATCTTTTTTTCTTGAATCTTTTTTTAAATTGTAAAATAATTTTTCTCCATCATATTTAAAACCATATTTTTTTAAAAAAGATTTTATTTTAGGCTCTTCTCCTGTATATTCTATAACTTCTTTATTATTTTTTTTACTATGATTTATAAAAAAATCTATCAATTTAGTTCCACTTGATTTATATCTATCTTCTTCTCTTATAAAAATATTTTCTATTAAGTAACTTTTTTCTTTTTTCCAAGCTGATATATATCCTATTTTTTCAGATTTATCCTCTAATACAATACACTCAGCATCATTTAAATTACTTTTAAATTTTTCTAACCTTTTAAAAGTATCACTATATTTTACTATATCTTCCCCACTTAAAATTTTATACATTTTCACACCTCTAAACTTATAAAAAAAAGGAGAAGTTTCCCTCTCCTAAATATATTTCTTTAATACCGCGAAATTAACTTTGAATCCACACCCACAAAAATACCTTAGTGCTGCTTCCTTCCAGACCTGACACGATTCGATATCTTTATGCTATGAACCTCCATTAATTTTCACGGCTTAATAATTATATCATAGTTATTCTCTTCAGTCAATAAAATTTCTTTATTTTTTATTTGAGTGTTTGTTTTCATTAGCTGTTTGCAATCTTTGAATAGCTATTTCCCTAGCTTTTAAATATTGCTCTTGAGTTATACATTGTTGGGCTTCATATTGAGCTCTTATTTTATCTTTTAAAATTTCTGCTTCAATATCTCCTATTTCATCTATTAGTTTATAAACTTTATCCCAATTTTTTTCTATTCCTGTTATAAGATATTTGTTTATCTCTAACTCTTTACTTTTTTTATCTAAAATAAGATAATTATACTTGTTTCTAGAATTATTTATTATTTCTTTTGCTTTTATTATATTTTCTCTTTTTACTCCCACTTTAGCAAAGTCCTTTTCAGTAATCATTCCTAAACTTTCAAGATTATCTTCTGAAAAAACTAAAGTTCCAATTATAAAAAATAATGTCAATACACTTCTTTTTAACATTTTTTGCCTCCACTAAGATTGCATATTCACAGCAAAATACTCATCTGTTTTTAATTCTGCTCTATCTTGAATATTATTAACATTAAAATAATTATCTATAATATCATTAGTATTTCTATTTCTTATATCTAAATTTTTATATGTAGATATATTTGCATATTCTCCAATAGTATTAACACTTGTTTCTTTAGAAGGAATAAAATTATAAATAGAACCTGCAAATATTCCTATTATAAAAACTGACATAGTTAAATATGATTTTCTTTTATTTTTTTGTTGTTCTTCCTTTAATAGTGTTTTATATATATTTACTCTTACTCTCTCTTTAGGTGACATTTTATTCCTCCTCTAAATTTTTTAAAGCTTTATAATATATAGATTTTATTGTTGATATATTTCTCCCTTTAAGCTCAGATATTTCTCTTAATTTATATCCATAAACATCTTTCAATAATAATATTTCTCTCTCTTCTTTACTTAGTTTTTTTAAATTTTCTTGAATAATCATAGGGCTATTTAAATCTGTTCCATCTTCTATATTCAGTATCTCTTCATTCAACTCTAAATCTATTTTTTTCTTTCTAAAGAAATCATAAGTTTTATTAATAGCTATCCTATATATCCAAGTATAAATTTTACTGTCTGCTCTAAACTTAGATAAATTTTTATATACACTCACAAATACTTCTTGAGTTATATCTTCTGCATCTTCTGCATTTTTTACTGAGCTTAGGATTTTATAATAAATACGATCGAAATATTCATCATATATTTGATCAAAATCCATCTCTCTCCCCCTATATTCAGTTTTATTTATTTCCATCCTTTTCCTACTTGAAATTCTACTCTGCAGTTATTACCTTTAATATCTATAACTTTATCCTCTGTCATATTGATTCTTCTTACTGTCTCATAATCATTATAATATCCACCACTTCCACCATCATCATCATCTAAAGAATCTCTTGAAAATAGAAGTGATATTCTGTATTTTTCTTCTTCTGTATATCTGAACCAATATTTTCCTTCTTTTACATAATATTTTACTCCTGGTTTTATTTGAACATTATCTAAATATACATGTCTTGTATATTGTGGGTCATAATTTACTTGAAATAAATATCTATCCTCTTGCTTTTCTAATCCAATTTCTTGATTATACTCTTTTGGCAAAAATGGGTCTAGCGCCTTACAACCAGATATACTCAAACTTAATAACATAGCTGTTAATAAAATCCCTGATTTTATTTTCATTTTTTTCTCCTAAAATCAATTTTTTTTATGAATTTAATCTTTTGACTAATTTTTTTTTAATTTTGTTTAATAATTATAAAATTTCATTTAACATATTTCTTAATTCAGGAATAATATCTTCTTCTTTTACTTTTTTTATAATTTCTCCTTTTTTAAATAAAAGAGCCTCTCCTTTTCCACCAGCAACTCCTATATCTGCTTCTTTTGATTCCCCTGGTCCATTAACAATACAACCCATTACAGCAATTTTTATATTTTTTTGTATATTTCCAAATTCTTTTTCTACTTGTTTAGCAAGCCCTATTAAATCAATTTGAGTTCTTCCACATGTAGGACATGAAATTATTTCTACTCCTTTTCTCAATCCTAATACTTTTAATATTTCTTTTGCCACTTTTATTTCTTCAACAGGATTTTCTGTTAAAGATACTCTTATAGTATTTCCTATCCCATCAACTAAGAGACTTCCTATTCCAATAGCTGATTTTATACTTCCCTGAAATTCTGTTCCAGCTTCAGTAACTCCTAAATGTAATGGATAATCTACTAAATTAGAAATTTTTCTATATGCCTCTACCATCATTCCAACATTACTTGCTTTTAAAGAAATTATTATATTATGATAATCATATTTTTCTATAAGTTTTATATGATACATAGCACTTTCAACCATTCCATCAGCAGTAACTTTTCCATATTTTTCTAAAATTTTCTTTTCAATAGAGCCACTATTAACTCCTATTCTAATAGGAATATTTAGTTTTTTTGCTTTTTCTACAACTAATTTTACCTTTTCATCATCACCAATATTTCCAGGATTTATTCTTAATTTATCAATTCCATTTTCCATAGCTTTCAATGCTAATTTATAATCAAAATGTATATCTGCCACTAAAGGAATATTTATTTTTTCTTTTATAGATTTTATAGCTTCTGCTGCTTTTTCTGTATTTACAGTTATTCTTACTAATTCACATCCAGCTTTTTCTAACTCCTTTATCTGATTAATAGTTCTTTCTATATCCTCTGTCGGAGTATTAGTCATTGATTGAATTACAATAGAATTCTCTCCTCCTATATATATATTTCCTACTTTTATTTCTCTTGTTTTTTTCATTAAATATTCACCTCAAAATATTAATTAACACAAAAGTATTTTATCATATATAATTCAATATTTAAAGTTTATACTATAAATTTACCTTGACATATTTCTGACACTACATACATATATAATCAATTTATCATAATATTTTCCCAATTAATTATCATAAAAAAGAAGTTATTTTCAAAAAATGAAAACAACTTCTTTTTTATTTTAATTTTTATATTTTTTGTTTGCCATTTTTGTGACACATTGTTCTTTTATAATTAATTCATCATAATATTTTCCCCATTAGTTATAATAAAAAAGGAGCTATCCCCCAATAATAGCTTCTTTTTTTATTTATTTTTTTATTATTGACATATTTCTGACATATTACTCCTTTATAATTAATCTATCATAATATTTTCCCATTAATTTTTATGATTTGGAACCGTTTTCCCAGACGGTTCCTTTTCATTTTTTGTTATAAATTTAGTTTTAAATCTCCTTTTTTTATTAATCCTTTTTTTCTCATTACTACGGATATCATTATAGTTAAAATCGCTGGTAAAATAAAATGTAATAAAAGTATAGTCAAATATAATTTTACTCCTCCTCTTCCTATTTCTTCCATAGTACCTATTGTTGCTATTTGTCCTACAAAACCACAACTTCCCATTCCAGAACCTATAGGGCTATTCTCCATTTTAAATATTATTGTCGAAACTGGTCCTAAAATTGCTGAAGCCATTGTTGGTGGTATCCAAATTTTCCAATTTTTTATAATATTACTCATTTGTAACATTGAAGTTCCTAATCCTTGAGCTGCTAATCCACCCCAACTATTTTCTCTAAAACTCATTACAGCAAAACCAACCATTTGACAACAACATCCAATTGTTGCTGCTCCTCCAGCTAATCCACTAAGTTGTAACATCATACATATAGCAGCACTACTTATTGGTAATGTTAAAGCTATTCCAACTAAGACTGATATAAATATTCCCATATAAAATGGTTGTAATTCTGTTGCAATCATTATTAAATTTCCAAAATAAGCCATAAATTTAGAGATACTTGGCCCTATAATTTCTCCTACTAACATTCCTGATATTATTGTTATTGAGGGAGTTAATATAATATCTATTTTTGTTTCTTTTGATATTAATTTTCCTATCTCAACACCTACTATTGTTCCTATAAAAGCTCCTACTGGTCCTCCAACTTTATTTCCAAATGCCCCTACTATTGTTGAAGCAAATAATACTAAGCTAGGAGCTTTTAATCCATAAGCTATAGCTACTCCTATAGCCGCTCCTGTCATACTCATAGCTAAAGGAGCTACCTCATTAACTAGATATGATATATTAAATTTACTTCCTATTGTTTTTAAAATAGTTCCTACTAATAAAGAAGAAAAAAGCCCCATAGCCATATTACTCATAGCGCTTATTAAATATCTTTCTGTACTAAATATAACATCTTTCTTTTTGCAAAATTCCTTTAATCTCATTTCTTTCTCCTGTTTACATAATTTTATTTATATGTCTTGTCATATAAAATACAGATAATATTATATATTTTTTTTAAAATTTTTGCAAACATTTATTTAATTTTTTATGTTAATAGAAAAATATAATTTCTCAAATAAAAAAGAGGCACCTATATTCTTTGATACCTCTCTTTTATAAAATTATTTTCTTAAAAATTCCATAGGATTTAAAGTTTTTCCATTTTTTCTAACTTCAAAATGAAGATGTGGTCCTGTAACTCTTCCTGTCATTCCACTTTCCCCTATTATTTGTCCTTGCTGTATTTTTTGTCCTTTTTTTACATTTATTTTATTTAAATGAGCATATCTTGTCTCATATCCATCTGAATGCTTTATTTTTACTAAATTTCCATATCCTCCTGCTACACCAGCAAAAGTAACTTCTCCCCTTTTTGCTGCATAAACAGGAACATATCTTGCTACTAAATCTACTCCTGAATGAAGTATATATCTTTTAAGAACAGGATGAAACCTATTTCCATAAGGACTTGTAATTCCTTTATATTTTACAGGCATCACAAATTTTTCTCCTAAATTTTTTAAAGAATTTATATCTGGATTTTTTAAAAATAATTCATCCCCTATTACTAAAATATCATTTTTTAAATTATTATACTTCCTTATTGTTTCAACATTAACTTTATATTTACTAGCTAAATCATACAAAGTATCACCTGATTTAATTTTATAAAATATTCCATTTACAGTAGATAAAATTATTTTTTGTCCAACATATATTGTCGAACCAAGTTTAGGATTATTTTCTCTTATAATTGAAATACTTTGTGAAAACATTTCTGCTATTTCACTTAAATTATCTCCAGATTTAACTGTATATTCCATTTTTCCAACTATATCATTTTCTCTTTTAGTATAAAATTCATCTTTAAAACTTTTAAAAGAATCTTTTGGAATATCTTTTTTTTCTTCAATATTTTCATTTTTATCTTCTATTTGTATTTCCTCTACTTCTTTAGTTTTTAAATTATAGTTTCTTTTTATTGTAAAATAATTTCTTCCTAAAACAGAAAATACATCCTCTATATTATTATTAGATTCTTTTTGATAATATTCTGTAAATTCTGAAGTATTTACTACTTCTTTACTAAATGGCTTTAAAAATAAATTAATAATAAAAAGATTCATTAAAATAAAAAATCCTGTAACAATTAAGGCATCTTTATTTCTTAAAGTTTTTTTTGTTTTTGCTGAAGTTACTGTCTGATAAAAATTGTTATTTCTTTTAGTTCTCATTAAACCTTATTCTCCTTTTCATCAAAACTTTTTTTATACCTTTCTATCATTTCCTCATTACTTTTTGTTTTTTTTAATTCATTTATAAGGTATTTTGTTGATGATGCCTTATCTAAACTTGATAAATATCTTCTAAAATTCCAAATAACTGGTAATTTTTCTTTTTCTATTAAAAGCTCTTCTTTTCTAGTTCCTGATTTTTGTATATCAATAGCTGGATATATCCTAAGTTCTGATAAGCTTCTATCTAAATGAATTTCCATGTTTCCAGTTCCTTTAAATTCCTCATAAATTATATCATCCATTTTACTACCTGTATCAATTAAAGCAGTCGCAATTATAGTTAAACTTCCTCCATTTTTTATATTTCTAGCTGTACCAAAAAAATTTTTTGGATAATATAAAGCACTTGGGTCAATTCCTCCTGAAATTAATTTTCCGCTAGAAGGAATAACTATATTATATGCTCTTGCTAATCTAGTAAGAGAATCCATTAAAATTACAACATCCTCTCCATTTTCTACTTTTATTTTGGCTCTTTCTATAATTTCTTCAGTAACTTTTATATGATTCTTAGGATCTTCATCAAAAGTAGAATAAAATACTTCAGCCCCTTTTACATTTTCTCTTATATCAGTAACTTCTTCTGGTCTTTCATCTATCAATAAAATCCATACATCTATATCTTTATAATTTTCAATTATAGAATTTGCTATTGTACTTATAAGAATTGTTTTTCCTGCTTTTGGAGGGGCTACTATAAGTCCTCTTTGTCCCTTCCCTATTGGAGCAATTAAATCTATTATTCTTCCTGAAATATTAGAAGAGTTCGTTTCTAAAGTCAATTTTTCTGTAGGATAGTATGGTACTAATTCTTCAAAAGGAACTCTTGCTTCTGCTTTATCTGTAGATTCGTTATTAACAAATAAAACTTTTCTCAAAGCATAATTTTTTTCATCATCTTTAGGTTTTCTCACTACACCTATAATAATATCTTGTGGTCTTAATTTAAACTTTTTTATTTGTGATAACGAAATATAAATATCTTTTTTCCCTTCTACTGTTGTATCTCTTAAAAATCCATATCCATCAGCCATTATATCTAATTTTCCACTAGCTATTGTAAAATCATCTGAATTTTTAAAATACTCTTCTATTAAAGTGATTAATTCACTTTTTTTCTTTCCAGATACATTTTCTATATCTAATTGTTTACAAATTTCAAGAAGCTCTCTCAATAGAAATTTATCAAATTCCATTTTTTTCTCCTTTATTCTTGAACTAGTTCTCCATATAAAGTCCATGTTTTACATTCATTTATTTTTACATCTACAAAATGACCCTCTAAAGATTTATCTCCTTCAAATAAAACTATTTTATTTGTAGAAGTTCTACTACTTAAAACATTTTTATTTTTCTTACTTGGTCCCTCTACTAATACTCTTTCTATCTTTCCAGCATAAGTTTCACTTATCTCTTTAGAAATTTCAGTCTGAAGAGCTATTAATCTCTGAAGTCTTTCATGTTTTATATCATCACTTAAATGTCCATCCATTTCAGCTGCTTTTGTTCCTTGTCTTATAGAATACATAAACATAAAAGCTGTATCATACTTTGATTTTCTTACTACATCTAAAGTATCTAAAAAGTCTTCTTCTGTTTCTTGTGGGAATCCAACTATAATATCTGTTGTTATAGCTATATCTGGTATTCTTGTTTTTATCTTATCTATAAGTGCTAAGTATTGTTCTTTTGTATATCCTCTATTCATTAATTTTAATATTCTAGTAGAACCAGATTGTAAAGGTATATGTAAACATCTAGCTATTTTAGGATTTTTGGCAATAACGTCTATTACATCATCTGTAAAATCTCTTGGATGTGGAGAAACAAATCTTACAATAAAATCCCCCTCTATATCACAAATATTTTGTAATAAGTTTGCAAAAGTTTCCTCTTTCGATAATCCTCTTCCATAAGAATTAACATTTTGAGCCAACAACATAATCTCTTTATAACCTTTTTTTACAAACTCTTTAGTTTGCTCTACAATTTCTGCCATTGGAACATATCTTTCTCTTCCTCTTACATAAGGCACTATACAATAAGTACAGAAATTATTGCATCCATAACCAATAGATATTGAAGCTGTTATTTTATTATCAAAATCAGCATCTATTCTAGGTGGTAATTGTTCTTCATATTCTGTTAAGATTACATGTTTAACTTTTTTATTACTCTCTATTTCATCAAGAGCTTCAGGAATTCTTCCTATATTTTGATTTCCCATAATTATATCTATATATGGAAATTTTTCTAATAATTTTTTCCCTTGTTCTTGAGCAAAACAACCTGTTATTATTATTTTAGTTCCTCTTTTATCTCTAACTCTTTTTAAATCTCCTAATTTTCCATAAATTTGAGTTGCTGCTCCCTCTCTTACAGTACAAGTATTTAAAAATACTACATCTGTCCCTTCTATATCTTCAGTTATATTATAATCTAAATTTTCCATTATTTTTCTTATTTTTGCACTTTCATTTACATTCATCTGGCAACCATAAGTTATAACAGTAGCATTCTTTTTCATTAATCCTCCAAAAAATTTTTTTCAATCTCGAAAATTATATCATGATTTCTATTTTTTTTCAAATATTTCACTTTTTTATTTGAATATTTCTCCAGCCTCTAAATACCATAGAAGCAAATCAAAACTGTCCATTGGAATTCCTACTTCTTCACAATATTTTTTCATTTTTTCTTCTATTTCAAAATATAATTTTTTGGTAAGAGTTTTAGGAATTTCATTTATAACTTCTAATCTAACTAAGTTTTTTAAAATATGTCTATCTAAAATTGCCACTTCTTGTCCAAAACCTACATTTCTTAAGAAGTGTCCAGCTTCTTTCCATGACATACCTTTTATATTTTCCACTATCCAATTTCTTCTTTCAGCTACACTAGAAAAACTTTTAAAAAAATCTTTAGTTATAATTTTCCCATCTTTATTTGTCATTTGTTGTCTTAATAAAACTAAATATTTTGCTTTATTATTTTTAAATCTTACTATATTTAAATATTCAGTTAATTCTTCTGGAGTTCCTATAAATAAAACCCCATCATTTCTCATATTAGTTATAGCTTTCCAAGCATTACGAGCTTTAGATTGTGGAGTAAGTATACAAAATGATAACTCAGCATGTATATCTTCGTTAGTACCTTTTTCCCAAATTTCCTTATATTCTTTTAATCTTTTTTCTATATCTGGTTTTATTTCTTTATATTTTTTTTCTATTTCATAAAAATATTGATTTTTCATTTTTCTCCTTTTAATACCTATCTTTCATCCATTCTACTATAGTAAAAGATAATTCCCTCTCTTTTTTTATATATTTGTGACTAGCTCCGTATATTAATTTACTAGAAAAATCATTTGTTCCTATAGCTCTTTTCTTTAATTCTTCTAAATCTTTTTCTGGAGTATCTACTATTACACTATCCTTTTCTCCTAAAATTACAAGTATTGGTTTATTTATATCACTAAAAATTCCAAAGCTCTTAGGTTTCTCAACTAAAGGAAATATATCTAAAATACTTCCTTTTCTAAAAGTATAAAAAGTTCTAGAACTTATAGGAAATATATTTAACATTTTTCCTTCCATTATTTTCTTTGAATTTCCAGCTTTTATATTTTGTTCTGCCTCTAAAAACATCTTCTTACTTTCTTCTCTTCTTCCTACTAATCCTGCTGTATCTGGAGCCGAAATAAGAATTAATCCATCTATAATCTCTATTCCTTTTTTTGATAAATAATATAAATTTTTTAAACATCCAAAACTATGAGATGCTAAAATAATCTTTTTATATCCTAATTCTTTTGCTGTCTCTATCCATAAATCTACATCATAAATAGATTCACCAAATTTTTCATAGGTAGAACCAATTATCTTATTACCAGCTTTTTTTGTTACAGGGTCTCTAACTATTATACTATTAATAACTCCATAACCTCTATTATGACCAAAAATAAATCCATACCCTTCTTTTGATAAATTTTCTCCTATTAATTCTATAAAATTATTTTCAATTACATTATCAAACATTCCATGAGTAAAAACAACACAGGCTTTTTTTTCTTTAGGCTCCCAATAAGCTCCTACTAAATTTAATCCATCCTTTGTATATCTATGAAGTAATTCCATCTATTCACCTCAAAAAATTTTTTCATTATATTATATAATAAAACTTTAAAATAGTCATTTTTATTTTTCTTTATATATAGACTTTTTTTTTGCAAAAAAGTTTGACAAATAAAAAAAGAGATTAATAAAATTTTATTTTTTAAAATTTATCAATCTCTTATAAAATTTTAATATTTTTTTAAATCAACTTCTCCTTCAAAAGTAATTTCAGCTCCACCACGAAGTTTTACTCCATTTTCTAAAACTTTTATATATAAATCTCCACCTTCAGTAATTATTTTAGCTTCTTTTTCTGTGTATCCTAATTTATAAGATACTAATCCTGCTGAACAAGAACCAGTTCCACAAGCTAAAGTTCTTCCAGCTCCTCTTTCCCATGTAAATATTTTTATTGTTTTTCTATCTTTTACACAAATAAAATTTACATTTGTTTTCTTAGGAAATAAGGGATGTATTTCTATCCCTCTTCCAATTTTATTTATATCATATTGACTTTCGTTTTCCATAAATATAATTGTATGAGGAACTCCTAAAAAAATAGTAGAAAATTTTATTTTTTCTCCAAAAATTTCTATTTCTCTATTAAATACCTCTTCTCCGTCTATATTGACAGGTATATCTTTAGGATTAAAAATAGGATTTCCTATTTCTATTTCAATAGATTCTACTTTTTTGTCTCTAACTATTAAATCAGCATATTGAACTCCAGCCAAAGTTTCAATTTTTAAATTTTCTTTTTGAACAATTCCTTTTTCATATACAAATTTTACAAAACATCTTAGACCATTTCCACACATTTCTCCTTGAGAACCATCGCTATTATAGTAAAACATTTTTATATCACAAGTTTCACTAGGTAGAGCTACCATTATTCCATCTCCACCTACTCCAAATCTTCTATCACATAAATTTTTTATTTTAGGTACAATTTCTTCTAAATTATATTTAAAACCATCAATTAATAAAAAATCATTACCAGCCCCTTGCATTTTTGTAAATTTCATATATTCCTCCCTAATTTTCTTCATCTAAATGTGATGTATTTGAAAAATCTAAAATTTTAAATTTTTTATCTTTGTACTCTACTATTGTTAAACTTGTATTTTGTGGTACTTGTCTTTCAGAAAAAGTTTCAACTCCTTGATTATTTATACAAGCAAATATAGCTTCTAATGCTATCCCATGAGATACTATTAAAATTTTATCATTTTCTTTATGATTCTTCTCCAAATAATCTAATCCTTTTTTTACTCTAGTTAATACTTCTTGAAAAGTTTCTCCATTATATTTACTTGGGTCATATTCTTTTCCATTATACCATAAATTATAAAATTCTGTCGGATAAGTTTTTTCAAACTCATCTCTGGGAACACCTTCCATTTTTCCCATATCTATCTCTCTAAAATATTCTATTGTTTCTAATTTTTTTTCTTTTCTATCTTCTGTTAATATTTCTAAAGTTTCAACTGCTCTCCCAAGTGGTGATGAATAATAATGTGTAAATTGTATAGGATTTAATTTAATTTTTAATTTTCTTGCTTGTTCCTTTCCTAAACTTGTTAAAGGAGAATTTTTTACTCCTTGAAATATTTTTTTTAGATTCCACTCTGTTTCTCCATGACGAACAAAGTAAATTTCCATCTTTTCCCTCCATTTATATAAGTATTAATAATATTGGTGCTACTATGAAAGTTATTATTCCAGCTATAACTATTGATAAAGCACTCATAGCTCCTTCAACTTCTCCCATTTCAATAGCCTTTGCTGTCCCTACAGCATGACTTGAAATTCCAATTCCTAAGCCTTTTGCTACTGGATGTTCTATTCTAAAAATTTTACATACATACGGAGCCATAGCATTTCCACTTATTCCTGTTAAAATTATTGCAAAAACTGTAATAGGAGGGATTCCACCTATTAAAGCACTCAATTCCATTCCTAATGGTGTTGTTATAGATTTTGGTATAAAGGATTTTATTAAAATTTCATCAATTCCTAATAATTTACCTAAAAATATTATAGAAATTATTGCAGTAACTGCCCCTACTAAAGAACCTATTATTATAGGTAAAAAATTCTCTTTTAATTTATTTATCTGTCTATAAAGTGGCATTGATAAAGCTACTGTAGCTGGAGCTAAAAAGAAAGCTATTATATTTCCGCCTTTTTCATAATAACTCAATGGAATATTAAATAATTTTATAAATATTATTATTATGGCCCCACTTGTTACTAAAGGATTTAATAGTGGGAATTTTTTTGATTTTTCAAAAATATATAATCCAATATTAAAAGCCAATAAACTTATAATTATCCCAAAAAAAGGAGTATCTAATAATTTTATATCCATTTTATTTTCCTCCCATTTTTTTTATTAAAAATTCAACAGTTTTTCCTGTTATTCCCATAGTTAGAGCTGTAGTTACTACCAATAAAATTACTATTTTTATTATATCAGTTTTTAAATAATGATAATGTTCCATTAAATTAACTACTGCTGGTAAAAATAATAGTATCATAACTTTAATTAAATGGTCACACACATTCCCAATATTTTTTTCATTGAGAACTTTTTTATAAAGTAAAACAAATAATATTATCATACCTATAATAGTTCCAGGTAATGGTAAATTAAAAAGTTTTTGAAGTAAAATACCTAAAAAATTAATTGATAATAAAATTAAAAGTTGAATAAACATTTCTCTCCCCTTTATTTAATTTTAAGTGTATTTTAATATTATATTAGGTTATATTTTTTTAGTCAATAATATTTTTTTGTTTTGAAACATACTTATATTTCTGTACTTTTTCTGTATATTAATAACTTTATTCTTTTTATAAATATCAGTTATATTGACAAGTAAAATATAGAGAAGTATAATAATTTAAAATATTGTATGAGGTGATATTTTGGAAAAATTTTTTTATGATATTAGGTCAAAATTACATAAAATTCCTGAAATTGCATTAGAAGAATATAAAACTTCTAAATTTATTAGAGATTTTTTAAAAAATTTAAATATAGAATATATAGAAATTGGGACTAGCACCCTTGCCATTTTTTATGGTGAAGAAGATAATTGGATTGGATTTAGAGCTGATATAGATGCTTTACCTATACAAGAAGAAAATGAAAAAGAATATAAATCTAAAATAGATGGTATGATGCATGCTTGTGGACATGATGGTCATACTACTAATTTACTTTATTTTGCAAAATGGTTACAAAATGAAATTAATAATGGTAAAATTTTAAAAAAATCTATTATGTTAATCTTCCAATCTGGTGAAGAAGGAAAAGGTGGAGCTAGATTTATAGCCAATTCTGAATTTTTTAAAAATAAAACTTTTGAAGGAATTTTTGCTTTTCATGTTACTCCTGACCTAGAAGAAGGAAAAATAACTACTTGTTCTGGTCCAATGAGTTTTCAAAATATAAATTTTGATATAACTCTTACTGGAAAAGGTTGTCATGGTGCTCAACCACATAAGGGAATTGATTCCATTCTTATTGGAGCAAAACTTGTTGAAGCTTATCAATCAATAGTTTCAAGAAATATAGACCCTTTAGAACCTATAGTTTTGACTATAGGAAGTTTTAAAGCTGGAGAAGTAAGAAATGTTATCCCTGATGAAGTAAAAATTTTAGGAACAATTAGATTTTTTAATACTGAATTAATTGAATTTTTAAAAGAAAGAATTACTTCTATTAATGAGGGATTTGAAAAAGCTTTTGGAGTTAAAATCCAAATGTCATTTGTTCCCTTTTATCCTCCTGTAATAAATTCTCCTGAATTATATAGAAAATTTGAAAAGATAATTTCTAAAGAGAAATTTATAAAAAATATTAAATTATCTGGTTCTGAAGATTTTTCATTTTATCTACAAAATGGTAATAAAGGATTAATGTTTTTATTAGGAGTAAAAAATGAAAAAAAAGGGTTTATTTATCCTTTACATAGTTCAAAATTTGATTTTAATCCTAGTGTTTTAAAAGAAAGTTTTATAATTTTTAAAAATTTACTATTGGAAATGAATTCTTTTAAATAAACTTAATATAAAAAAAGGATTGATGTAATTTTTATAATAAATAGTTATTATAAAATACATTAATCCTTTTTATTTTTACTTATTAGCTTCTTCTTTTAGTCCAACTATTAAAAGTTCAGCTGTTCTTGAATTTGTAGCAACTGGTACTTTATGGACATCACAAAGACGAATAAGAGCTTGAACATCTGGTTCATGAGGCATTGCTGATAAAGGATCTCTAAAGAAAAATACAGCTAATATTTTTCCAGAAGCAATATCTGCTCCTATTTGTTGGTCTCCTCCTAAAGGACCAGACAGATATCTAGTGACCTCTAAATCTGTAGCTTGGACAATTCTTCCTCCTGTTGTTCCTGTTCCAACTAAGTTGTAATTTATAAAAAATTCTTTATGTTTTTTTACAAAATCAACTAACTCATCTTTTTTCTTATCATGAGCTATAAGAGCTATTGTTTTACTCAAGTTATTTCCTCCATTAAATCTTATAAAAATAGCTATCAATAATTGATAGCTATTTAAAAATTATTATTTGTTTAATTTATCATTGAAAGATTTTCCAGCTTTAAATTTAACAACTTTTTTTGCTGGTATTTCCATTTCTTCTCCAGTTTGAGGGTTTCTTCCTGTTCTAGCAGATCTTTCTCCAACACAGAATTTTCCAAAACCTAAGAAAGAAATTTCATCTCCAGCTAAAACAACTTCTTCTACACATTCTAAGAAAGCAGCTATTTTTCTTTCAGCTTCAGCTTTAGATGCAAATTCACCTTTTACATAATATTTTTCAACAAAATCTTTTTTTAACATAAATATATCCCTCCTTACTTGATGTAATGCTACTATCAGTACTATATCACATTTTAAAAGAATGTAAAACAAATTTTTTATCATTTTTTTTTAATTTTTTCTATTTTTTTTGTTATTCTACATAAAATGAGAAATTATAATTTAATTAATTTTTTTACTCTTTTTTTAAAAAAATAATAATTATTTCTTTTAAAAAATAATTTTTTTCTCGTACCCTTACTAGAAGCCACTCTTTAACAATTTATTAAGTTTTTTTTGATATTTTTTTTATATTATAATATAATATCATTATAGTAAAATTTATATTATTCGAAAGGAAGTGGTATCATGAAATTTTTAAGATTTACTCCTAAAGAAAAATATGAAGAATTAATTGGAGTCCTTTCTAAAGATGAAAAAGAAGTTTTTGATTTAAACTTTTTTGAATTAGGAAAAAAATATTCTTCTATGCAAGAAATTATAGAAAATTTTAATGAAGTTGAATTAAAAATTGTTAAAAATTTATTGTCTGGTAATTTAAATGGACAAGGAAAATATAAATTAGAAGAAGTAAAAATTCTTTCTCCTCTAAAAAGAACTGTTCATGACATTATTTGTTCTGGATTTAATTATGCAGACCATTTAAAAGAAATAAAGAAAGATTCATCTAACAAAGTTATGAATAGTGTTTATTTCTCTAAAAGAGCAACTAAACTTCTTGGATTAGATGATGAAATTGATGGACATTTAGATTTAGACCCTGCTCTTGATTATGAAGTTGAATTAGCTGTAATTATTGGTAAAACAGGTAAAAAAATAAAAAAAGAAGAGGTAGAAGATTATATCTTTGGTTATACAATTATGAACGATGTTTCAGCAAGAACTTTACAAGGAAAACATCGTCAATGGTATATAGGAAAAAGTTTAGATACTTTTACATGCTTAGGACCTGTTATTGTCACAAAAGATGAGCTACCTATGCCACTTAATTTAGAAATCAAAAGTATTTTAAATGGTGAACTTAGACAGCATTCTAATACAAACTTAATGATTCATGGAGTAGCAGAATTAATTAATGAAATTTCACAAGGTATAACTTTAGAACCAGGTGATATTATAGCAACAGGTACTTGTTCTGGTGTTGGTGTTGGATTTGACCCACCTAAATATATGAAATCTGGAGATATTATTGAGTGTCAAATAGAAAAAATTGGAACATTAAGAAATAAAATAAAATAATTCTTATAAAAAAGTCCTTGAGATTTCTCTTGGACTTTTTTCTATAAAAAAAGCTCAAAAGATTTTCTCTTTTAAGCTTTTAGTCTTTTTATTTCATATAATTTTAGTTAAAATATTTAGATTCCATTAAGAAACCTGGAATTTCTACATTTTGAGCCATAATTTTTTCTTTTATAGTTTCTTTGATAAGTGAGTTTAACATTTCATCTAAATCTAATAGTCTTTTCTTAGATTCATCTCTTTCTATATATATTCCATCTTCTTCATTTTTTCTTCTAGTAACATCACTATATTCTTTTCTTTCCATTAAAATCTCAACTATATCATTAGTTAATTTTTCAAATATTGAGTATTCTTCTGCATAAACTTCAGCATAAGTTTTTATTTCTAACCATGGTCCTTCTATAATCTCAATTTTATTTCTTATCATATCTAAATTTCTAGATAAAGTATATTTATCTTCTGTTAATGCTTTTATTTTCTTATCATAGTTTTTATCAAGAGATAACTCTACTGAAATAGGAGCTAAATTTCTTAAAGGTATATTAGGTAAAGTTGCTATATTTATCCCATTTCCTTTTATTATTTCTATTTTTTCTCCTTTTAAATTATTTTCAATTAAAAGTTCACTTGTTTTTACAAGCTCTAATAAAGATTCTCTATATAAACTAATTTTTTTCTTTAATTCAAAATCTCTTTCTCTTAATTCTTCCTCTTCTTTTTTTTGTAATTCATTTATATCCATTGTTAATCTTTTCATTTTTGTTTCATAAGAAGCCATTTTTAATTTTGCTTTTAATTGTGAAATCTTATCTAAACCTTCTATATTAATATCTGAAGAAGAATTAAATTCATTTTCAGTTTTTGATAATTCTTCCTTTTTAGAAGCAAATTCTGCTGAATATTTTGAAATTAATTTTTGATTTTCTACTTCTGTAAAAATTTTTATTTTATTTATTATATTTTCAATTACATCATCTACTGTAGTAAAACTAATTTCAGTTGCACTAATAAATCCTTTCTCTTCATTAATTTTTTCTTCTGTTTCTGGATTTAAAACAGCTCCATTTTTAAAAATAAACATAATTCCTCCTAACTTTACTTATCTATATATAAAATAATTACAATAATTTTCAACACTTTTTATTGTATCATAAAATAACTTTTGAGTAAAGAAAAACTATCTAACTTTTATTTTAAAACAAAAAATATGATATAATATTATAGTATACTAAATATTAAAGGAGATAATATGGCTATAAAATTAATTTTATTTGATTTAGATGGAACTCTTATGAATACTTTGGAAGATTTAACAGACAGTACAAATCACATCTTAACAATAAATAATTTTCCTACAAGAACTATTGAAGAAATCAGAACTTTTGTCGGAAATGGAATAAGAAAATTAATAGAAAGAGCAGTACCAGAAAATACCTCTGAATCTATTATAGAAAAATGTTATCAAGAAATGATTATTTATTATAAAGAACACTCTTTAATCAAAACTTCCCCTTATTCTGGAGTAAAAGAATTAATAAAATCTTTACATTCAAAAGGTATAAAAATAGGAATTATCACAAATAAAGCTCAGAATTCAGCTGATGTTATTGTTGATAAATTTTTTAAAAATTCTATTGATTTAGTTATTGGAGATAATAATAAATTTCCTTTAAAACCAAATCCAGATAGTATTAATGAAGTTATCAAATATTTTAATGTTTCAAAAAATGAAACTATTTATATTGGAGATTCTGAAGTAGATTTACTTACAGGAAAAAATGCTGATGTAAAAACTATTGCTGTTTTATGGGGATTTAGAGACAAAGAATTTTTAATAAAAAAAGGTGGAAAAATTTTTGCTAAAACTTCAAAAGAATTAGAAAAATTGTTAGAAACTTTTTAATTTAATAATTTTTAATAAATATTTTTATTAAATTCATATACTTTATTTAATAAAAAAAGAGATATTATAGTAATGTATAATATCTCTTTTTATTTTAGAAATTTATAATCTCAACTGATGCTTCGTACCAAGGACCTTCTTCATCTTCACCATACTCTATAAAAAAATTCACCTGCATTTCATCTAAAGTAAATCCTATAGCATTTTCTTCATCTACTTGAAATATCTCTATATTATTAAAATTAGTATTAGCTAAAGCTTTTGAAACACTTTCTGTTGTTTCTACTAATTCAATTAAATCCTCTGTTATTTCAAAACCTCTGTTTTTAAATTCTTCGTCTATTTTTTTTACTATTTTTTCTATTTTTTTATCCATATTTTCTCCTTTTATCTAAATAAACTTATAAATCTTTTCCATTTTTTTATAAATGATAAAATAAATTTTATTTTTTTTATTTCCCAAGGGATTTTTTTTAAAGATTTTTCCATCTGTAATTCTATTTCTCTATCAAAATTTTTGTTCATTTCCTTTTCCTTAATTAAATTTTCTATAAGTAATTAAAAGTTTTCAAAATAAATATCCATAAAAATAATGTTAATATAGATATTAATGTTGAAGATACTACTAATTCAGCAGCTAAATCTTCATCTCCTCCAATTTCTTTTACCATTATAAATGAAGATACAGCTCCTGGAGCTCCTGTAGCCCCTAATATTCCTAATAAATGCTCATTTGTAAATCCAACCTTTATTCCTATTGTCATAGCTATTAAAGGTAAAATTACTAATTTTATTGTATTTGCTATCATACTTAATCTTAAATTTTTTACTAAACTATCAAACTTCAAAGTAGCTCCTAATACAACAAATGATAATGGAGTAGCAACTTGTCCCAAACTAACTATAGGATTTTTTATAAGTTTTGGTAATTTTATATCTAAAAATACAACTATTAAAGCTAGTGTACTACAAATTATTAAAGGATTTTTAGCTATTGAAACAAGTACTTTCTTAAAATTTACCTTTTTAGTTGCGTAACCTTCTAATAAACTTACTGCCATCATATTTGTTAAAGGAATAGCAGCTGCACTAACTAAAGACATTACACCCAATCCTTTTTCTCCATATAGTGACATTGCCATAGGAATTCCAAATAAAGCTAAATTTGCTCTATAAGCCCCTTGAATCATTACAGGAATTTTATTTCTATCTGTCATTGTTCTCTCAAATAAAAAATAACAACATATAGTTATAAAAAATAATGACCCCCATATAATTCCTACTAACTTTAGATTTTTTACATCTAATACAGCTTTCACATCCATATTTGATATATTTATAAAGAGTAAAGAACTCATAAATATCCTAAAAACTAATTTATTCATAATACCTAAAGACTCGTCTGTTACCATTTTTTTCTTTCTCACATATACACCAATAGCTAACATCACAAAAATAGGAAAAACTACATTTAAAGATACTAATAAATTTTCAATCATCATAGTTATTATTAGGTATTTATTACCTTCCTCCTTATAAAAAAAGATAGTGTAATGAATTAATTACACTATCTATTATATAATATTTCTTAAATTTATGCTAGAAAAATTTAGCTATAAAACTACTCATTAGACCTGAAATTTCTAAGAATGAAAAATATGCTACTACCCAAAGGATTATATTAACTTCTTTTATTTTTCCAACAAATATTTTTATTAAAACATAAGATACAAATCCAAAAGCTAATCCTATTGAAATACTATATGATAATGGCATCATAGCTATTGTTAAAAAACAAGGTATAGCTGTTTCTAAATCTTTTAAATTTATATCAAGTAAGTTTTTAAACATAAATACTCCAACTATTATTAAAGCTGGGGCTGTAGCATATCCTGGAACTATTCCTATTACTGGTGATAAGAATAGTGTTAAAAAGAAACAAAAGGCTGTAGTTAATGATGTTAATCCTGTTCTTCCTCCAGCAGCTATTCCTGAAGCTGATTCAACAAAAGTTGTTACTGTTGAAGTTCCTAATAAAGAACCTATTATTGTAGAAGCTGCATCAACTTCTAATATTTTATCAATTTTATCTACTTTTCCATCTTTGTCTATAAGTCCAGCTTCATTAGCACAAGCTAATATAGTTCCTAATGAATCAAATAAATCTACAAATAAGAATGAAAAAATAGAACCTATTAAAGCTGGTTTCAAAGCTCCTATTATATCTAATTTAAAAGCTATTGGAGCTATACTAGGTGGCATTGATACAAATTGTTTTGGCATTTCTATTTCTCCAACCATAATACCTAAAATAGTTGTTATTAATATCCCTAAAAGAATCCCACCTTTTTTCTTTCTAACTTCTAAAAATCCCATTATGATTAAACCAATTACAGATAATGTCAAGGGCTTTGTAAATTTCCCAAGTCCAACTAAAGTAGCTGGATTATCTACGATTAATCCCATTGTTTGCATTCCTAAAAAAGCTATAAATAATCCAATTCCAGCTCCTGTTGCCAATCTTAGTTCTATAGGAATTGCTTCTATTAAAGCTTTTCTAACTCCAGTCACTGTTAATATAACAAATATTACTCCTGATAAAAATACAACTCCTAAAGCTTCTTGCCATGTTGCTCCTTGTCCAAAAACAAGTGTAAAGGCAAAGAAAGCATTTAATCCCATCCCTGGAGCCATAGCAAAAGGTGCATTTACCCAAATTCCTGTAAGTCCTGTACCAATAATTGCTGATAAACAAGTAGCTGTTATTAAAGCTCCTTGGTCCATCTTAGTAGCAGAAAGAATAGCTGGATTTACAAATACAATATAAGCCATAGTTAGAAATGTTGTGATACCAGCAATGATTTCTTGTTTTACTGTTGTGTTTTTTTCTTTAAGTTTAAAAAACTTTTCCATAAAAATCCTCCATAAAAATTAATAAAATTATAAAAAGGCCTTTTAAAAAGGCCTTTTATTAACAGAAAATAATAAAATATGTAGCTGGCCATAGTATACAATTTACGGTTGTATGTAGAAACGCCTAACCATATTATAGGCTTATATGAAATCCTTATTATTATTTTTATATCACATGATAATATATTTTGTTTTTTTTGTCAAGAAAAATAAAAACATTACATTAGTATTTTATTAAAAATAAAAAAACACCTTAATTTCTTAAGGTGTTATAGTTCAATTTTTTATTTAGATTCTTCTTCTATTAGTCTGTTGATTTCATCGATTATAATATCAGCATTTAACCCATGAGATTCAATTCCTTCTCCTAAAGTTTCTCCTGCTGCAACCATACATCCTATACATCCTAATCCATATTTTCTAAATACCATTCCTACTACTGGATATTTTCTTGCTACTTCCAATATATTACTATCTCTTGTTACCATATAAATTCACTCCTTAATTTTTATGTTATTATATTTCTTTTCAAAAAATATTATACTAAATATTTTTTGCTTTGTCAATAAATATGAAAATAAATACTTTGGTCTATAAAATTATTTTTTACACTTTATATTTTTGAAATCAAAATATTTTTTATCTTCCTACTACATTTAATAAATCATGTACTCTTACTATTCCAACTAACTCTCCATTTTTCATAACAGGTAAAACTGATATTTGATTTTCTCTATTTTCCATTAAATCTAAAGCTTCAATGGCCATTATTCCCTCATCAGCATAAGTAAAGTCTTTTGTCATAATATTTTCAGCTTTCATTTTAAAGAATTCTTCTTTTTTACTCAAAGCTCTCCTTAAATCTCCTTCTGTTATTATTCCTACCATTTTATTTTCTAAATTCATAACACAAACTGCTCCCAATCTTTTTTTAGTCATTTTTAAAATAACTTCATCAACTGACGAAGTATCATTTACTAATGGAAGATTATCTCCTGTATGCATAACATCTCTTACTTTCATTAATAATCTTCTTCCTAATGTTCCCCCTGGATGATAAACAGCAAAGTTTTCAGGTTTAAAATGTCTTCTCTCTATTAAGATAGAAGCCAAAGCATCTCCCATAACAAGAGTAGAAGTAGCAGAAGACATAGGAGCTAAATTTAATGGACATCCTTCCTTTTCTATTCCTATATTTAATATATACTTTGCTTCTCTTCCTAAAGGAGATTTTTCATTTCCTGTCATTGCTACTAAAGTGGCTCCTATTCTTTTTATTGAAGGAATTAATGATAATACTTCTTCACTATTTCCACTATTAGAAATTGCTATAACTATATCTTCTTCACATATCATACCCAAATCACCATGAAGTCCCTCTGCTGAATTCATAAATATTGCATGAGTTCCTGTAGAGGATAAGGTAGCAGCTATTTTTTTTCCTATAAGTCCTGATTTTCCTATTCCAGTTATAACAACTTTTCCTTTTGAATTTAAAATTAATTCAACAATTTTTTCTATATTATCATCTAATTTATTTCTTACTTTTGTAAGTTCTTCTATTTCTGAATCAAATAATTTCTTTGCCATTTCTATTGAATTCATGATTTCATCACATATAAATAGTTAATATTTATATATCCTCCTTTATTTTTAATATAATAATATTATAACATTTTATTAACATAAAAAAAACTATCTTTAATTTTTTTATTAAAGATAGTTTAAATTTTCTATTTTATTTCTTCAAAGTATTTATTTAATCTTTCCTTCTCTATTTCTAAATCTTTTATAAGTCCTTCTATTATTTCAACAACACTTTCTTTTTTTGTGACCATAGAAGCTACTTGTCCAGCCATTACACTTCCTTCTTTTACATCTCCATCTACAGCTGCTAATCTTAATCTTCCTGTTCCTTTTGCTTCTAAATCTTCTACTGATGCTCCATGTTTTTCCATTTCTAAAAGTTCTTTTGCAAATTTATTTTCAATCACTCTTACAGGATGACCTGTATAATTTCCTGTTGCTACAGTAGATCTATCTTTAGCTTTTATTATTGCTTCTTTATAATTCTCATGTACATTACATTCATCTGCTACTATGAATTTAGTTCCTACTTGTACTCCTTCTGCCCCTAAAGCAAAAGCTGCTAAAAATTGTTTTCCTCCTCCAACTCCTCCAGCTAAAACAACAGGAATTGAAACAGCATCTGCAATTTGTGGAGTAAGAGCCATTGTTGTTATCTCTCCTATATGCCCTCCCGCTTCTAATCCTTCAGCTACTAAAGCATCTGCTCCTATCTTCTCCATTCTTTTAGCTAAAGCCACAGAAGAAACAACAGGAATAACTTTTATTCCAGCTCCTTTTAATTTTTCCATATAAACTCCAGGATTCCCAGCTCCTGTTGTTACTACTTTTACTCCTTCTTCTATACAAATATCTATTTGTTCTGCTACATTTGGCATCATTAACATTAAATTTACTCCAAATGGATTATCAGTTATTGATTTAGCTTTTTTTATTTCTTGACGTAAAATTTCTATTGGCATTCCACCACCAGCTATTATTCCTAATCCACCAGCTTTTGAAACATGTCCTGCTAAATTTCCATCAGCTATCCAAGCCATAGCTCCTTGAAAAATTGGATATTTTATTCCTAATAATTGACATATTCTATTTTTTTTCATTCTTCCTCCTAGTAATATTATTATATTTCTCAAAAATTATATCATCTTTTTTATGTTTGTTCAATTTAATTATTTTTAATAGTTAAATCTTTTTTCTATATAATCATCAAATATTTCTTTAACTCTCAATTTTTTTCTTAATTCTAAAAAAGTATTTAATCTTTCTATAGAACTATTTATTATTAATTCTTCTGGATATTCTACCTCATTAACTATTTCCATAGCCAAATCAGTTTTTCCTATTAACCTACAATAATGAGAATCTGTATTAACAGTTAGATAACATCCATACTTTTTAGCTATTCTAGCTACTTCTCTACATCTTTCTTCAGAACCTTCTCTAGTCCCTCCTAATGAACTATTATTTATTTCAATGGCTACATTATTTTCTTTAGCTGTCTTTATAACTTTCTCAAAATCTATAGGAAATTCTTTATTTCCTGGGTGAACTAAAATATCTATTTTCTGACTTTTTATGATATTCATAACTGCCTTAGTATTTTTTTCTATTGATTGGTTTTTCCGATATTCTGGACATCCATGAAATCCACATAATACTATATCTAAATTTTTATATATTGCTTGATTTATATCTATTTCTCCATTTTCTCCTATAATATTAGCTTCTACTCCTTTTAAAACTCTTACACCTTTTATATATTCTGGTAATATTTTTATATTTAATAATTGCCACCAATGAGGAGTATCTAAAAGAGCTGGTCCATGATTGGTTATAGCTATAACTTCCATTCCATTTTCACAAGCAAAATTTACATTTTCTTCTATTGTACTGAAGGCGTGAGGGTTAGTATTACTATGTACATGTAAATCTATTTTATAGTTCATAATCTTATTTCCTCCTTATTATAAACTTTATTTTCATAAGATATTATATCATAATTTTATTTATCATTTTAATTTTTTCTTTTTTTTTTATATATAGAATGATATAATAGTATTGTATTATTTTTTATTTGGAGGTTATAATTTAATGTTAAATATATTTAATGTAAGAGTATATGGACTTGAAGAAAGTGCTAAAGCCAGTGGATATCCTATGATTAGTGGAAATATTTTCCCTTATGATGATGATATTTGCGAACTTTCTGAAAAAGATTTAAAAAGAATAGAGCACCTTGGAAATGCTATTCCAGCTAGTGGTCATGATTGTTTTTTAAAAGGGATAACCGTACAATTTGATATTACATATCCTAACTATTGGACTCCACAATTTCAAAGATACCATTTTGCTGATATAGTAAGCTCAACTTCTAAAATGCACAGAATTACTAAAATGAATCTTAAAGAAACTTGTAATAAATATGTTGATGATATTGTAATTGAAAATCTTCAAAAATGGGTAAATATTTATAATTCTTTTGAAGAAAATGAAGAGAAAAAAAATATTGAAGGAAAAATTTATTCAAAATATGAAATATTTATGAAAATTATTTCTAATGCTCCATTAGGACTTGAACAAACTATGAGAGTCACTACAAATTATTTACAATTAAAAACTATTTATAATCAAAGAAAGCATCATAAGCTTAAAGAAGATTGGGGAGTTTTCTGTGATTGGTGTCTTACTCTACCAAAATTTAAAGAACTTTGTTTAAAAAAATAATAAAATTTCTTAAAAATATATGTACTATATATTATTTATATGATAAAATATATTATAAATTATTTTATTATTAATATAGGGGGAAGAAACAATGGATTTGCATTATCTAAAAATCTTTTATGAAGTTGCTAAAGAAAAAAGTTTTACTAAAGCTGCAACTAAATTATATATTAATCAATCTGCCGTTTCTATTCAAATTAAAAAATTTGAAGAACTTTTAAATGCAAAATTATTTGATAGAAGTTCTAAAAAAATAAGACTTACTTATGCTGGTGAAGCTCTTTATAGAATGGCTGAAGATATCTTTAATAAAGTTCAAAGAGCCGAAAAAGAAATCAATAGAATTATAAAACTTGGAAAAGCCAAAATAATTATAGGTTCTACTTCTATAATTGGAGACCCGTTATTACCTAAATTAATGAAAGAGTTTAGTGAAGAATATCCTGAAATAGAATATGAAATTCAAATTGCTGATAAACCAACTCTTTTGAAAATATTAAAAGAAGGTGGTATTGATATAGCTCTTGTTGATGAAGAACATATTGTAGACCCTAATTTAGATATATTGACTGTAGAAAAAGTACCTTATTATTTAATTACTGCTGATGAAAATGTAAATATAAATAATGTAACTGAACATCCACTTATAAGTAGAAATAATGTTCCTAACAATTTAAAAGCTATTAATTTTTTAGAAGAAAAATATCAAATTAATTTTGACAATAGAATTATAGTTCAAGGAAGTTTACAAATTATTAAAGGAATGGTAAAAAATAAACTTGCCAATGTAATTTTACCTTATTACGCTATTCACAAGGAAATTATTAATGGTGAGTTTAAAGTTATTGAAGAAATTAGTGAAGTAAAAGATGGATATCAAGTTATTGTTACTAAAGATAAAAATTCTTTAGTCCCTATTATTAAGTTTTTGAATTTTATTTCTAATTACAAATTACTTAAATAATTATGGAGGGATGATGATTAATTTAATTGAATCTTATAAAGAAGAATTTGAATTACTAAAAAATTTTATTGAAAAAGAAGAAAAAGAAAAAGTTACTGAAAAAATAGCTTATGAACTAGCTAAAATATTTGAAAACGGAAATAAAGCACTTATTTGTGGAAATGGTGGAAGTAACTGTGATGCTTTACATTTTGCTGAAGAATTTACAGGAAAATTTAGAAAAGAAAGAAAAGCTCTTCCTGTTATTGCTTTATCTGAATCTTCACATATTACTTGTGTTGGAAATGATTATGGATTCAATTATATTTTTTCTAAAGGAGTTGAAGCTTTTGGAAAAGAAGGAGACATGTTCATAGGAATTTCTACTAGTGGAAATTCTGAAAATATAATAAAAGCTATTGAAGTAGCTAAAAAGCAAGGATTAAAAACTGTTGCTCTTTTAGGTAAAGATGGTGGTAAAATTAAAGGAACTTGTGATTATGAATTCATTATTCCTGGAAACACTTCTGATAGAATTCAAGAAATTCATATGATGATTCTTCATATTATTATTGAAGGTGTTGAAAGAATTATGTTTCCTGAGAATTATTAATATGTGATTTATTATGAAAAAAATTTTTATTTTAATTCTTTTTATTTTTAATAGTTTATTATCTCTTTCTCAAAAAGAGAATGAAATTGGTTATATTGCTTCATTTAATATTTTAAGATTAGGTAGTAATAAAAAAGACTATGATGAAATTGGTAAAATTTTAAATTCCTTTGATATCATAGGTCTTATCGAGGTATTTTCTAAAAATGGTGTTTTAAAAGTTGTTGATAGCCTTGAAAAATATAGTAATGAAGATTGGAATTATCATATTGCCCCATATCCTGTAGGTACTAATAAATATAAAGAATATTATGCTTTTGTATACAGAACTAAAAAAGTTGAATTTTTAAAATCAAGAAAATATTTTAAAGATACTGATAATGATTTTATTCGTGAACCATACGGAGCAGATTTTAAAATAGGAAATATGGATTTTACTTTTATTTTACTTCATTCTATTTATGGTAAGAAAAAAAGTCAAAGAGTTGCTGAAGCTATGGCTTTAGATAAAGTTTATGATTACTTTCAAAATTTAGATCCTATTGAAAATGATATAATAATAGGTGGAGACTTTAATTTATCTGTTAGAGATTATGGATTCAAAAAATTGCTTTCTCATAAAGATAATATTATTTATACTATTTCTCCCAATATTAAAACTACTATAGGTACTAAAGGATTAGCTAATCAATATGATAATATATTCATTTCTACTAAATATACTACTGAATTTACAGGAATTAGTGGTGCTTTAGATTTTACTAATGGAAATTTTTTAAAAGCTAGAAGTAATATTTCTGACCACCTTCCTATTTTTATTCAAGTTAATACTTTAATTGATGATGACTAAAAGGTTGACTTAATAAGTCAACCTTTCTTATTAATATTTAAGGAGAATTATGAAAAAAAGAGCTTTTATTTTTCTAAATGGTATAATGGATTCTAAAAATAGTTTTTATAAGGAGCTTTTGAAAGATGAAAAATATATTTATTGTGCTGATGGTGGTATTAAATATGCTTTAGATTTAGAAATAATTCCTTTAGAAGTATGGGGGGATTTTGATTCTTTAGAAAATTATAAATTAGAAAATTTAGAAAAATTAAATTGTAAAATTGTAAAATTTAATAAAGATAAAGATTTTACAGACGGGGAACTTATAATAAAATATGTTAGCAATTTAAATTTTGATGAAATTTATATTTTAGGAGGTTTAGGCGGAAGGACTGACCATTTTCTTACTAATCTAAATTTCCTTTTCAAATATAAAAATATTTTTTATATTGACGAAAAAGAATTTATTTTTAATGTAGAAAACAATCATATAATACATGATAAAAAAAATTTTACAATATCATTTATTCCAATGAGTGATGAAGTTACTAACCTTTCCCTTTCAGGATTTAAATATCCTCTTTCTAATTATAATTTAAAAAGAGGAGAAAGTCTTTGTAATAGTAATATTATTACTTCTAATTCTGCTAATATTAGTTTCTCTTCTGGTAAATTAATTGGCATTATAGAAAATATTTAATTTTTCTATTTGCTATTTTGTGTTATTTATGATAAAATTACCTCCGAAAATATTTTATTTGGAGGTTTTTTTATGAATGAAATTTCTACTAAGGGAAAATTAATTTTAGGACTTCAACATGTTTTGGCCATGTTTGGAGCAACTGTATTAGTTCCTTTTTTAACTGGACTAAATCCTTCTATAGCTCTTCTTTGTGCTGGTATTGGAACTCTTATTTTTCACTTTTGTACAAAAAAAATTGTTCCTGTTTTCTTAGGTTCTTCATTTGCTTTTATAGGAGCTATCTCTTTAGTATTAAAAGAGGAAGGTATTGCTTCTGTAAAAGGTGGTATTATTAGTGCTGGATTAATTTATATTATAATGAGTTACCTTGTTAAAATATATGGAATAGAAAAAATAAAATCTTTCTTTCCACCAATTATAGTCGGACCTATTATAGTAGTTATAGGGTTAAGACTTAGTCCTACTGCCATTGCTATGTCTGGATATTCTAATGGACACTTTGATATAAAAAGTTTTGTAGTTGCTCTTATTGTAGTTATAAGCATGGTATTCTTTTCATCTGTTGGAAAATCATTTTTTAGATTAATTCCTATTTTAATTTCTGTTACAATTGGATATATTGTTTCTATTTTTATGGGATTGGTTGATTTTACGCCTATCTTGCAAGCTAATTGGATTGGATTTTCTAATGATGCTATAACTTCAATTACAACTCTTCCTAAGTTTTCTTTAACTAGTGTTCTTGCAATTGCTCCTATAGCTCTTGTGGTATTCATAGAACATATTGGAGATATTACTACTAATGGAGCTGTGGTTGGAAAAGATTTCTTTAAAAATCCTGGAATAAGTAGAACGCTTTTAGGGGATGGTTTAGCTACTATAGCTGCTGGTTTTTTAGGAGGTCCTGCTAATACAACTTATGGAGAAAATACTGGAGTTTTAGCAGTAACAAAAGTCTATGATCCTTCTATTTTAAGAATTGCTGCTTGCTATGCTATAATTTTATCATTTATTGGTAAATTTGGTGTAATCTTACAAACAATTCCTTCACCAGTTATGGGAGGAATATCTGTAATATTATTTGGAATGATTGCATCTATTGGTATGAGAACTCTTATCGAATCTAGATTAGATTTTTCATTATCAAGAAATTTACTTATTTCATCTCTTATTTTAGTTTTAGGAATAGGAATTGATAATATTGTTATTTGGAAAACAGTTTCTCTTTCTGGACTTGCTATAGCTGCTATTATAGGAATTATTTTAAATAAAATTTTTCCTGAAGTTGATTAATTTTTAATTATAAAAAAGCTGAGTAGAATTAAAAAAATTCTTTACTCAGCTCTTTTTTTCAAGTAATTTAATTTTTAAACTTTTTATTTACTAGTTTTTTACAAAAAAAATCAATTTATAATTTTATTAGTTGTAAATAAAGTTACTTTTATTTATTTAAAAAATTAAAATCAAGCTCCCATTACCAAATTAGGTAAAAATGTTACTATTCCTGGGAAAACAGTTATAAATACTAAAGTCAAGAATATAGGAATTAAAAATGGTAAAACTCCTTTTGTTACTGTTGAAACAGGCATATTAGCTACTCTAGCTACAACAAATAATGCCATTCCCATAGGTGGAGTCAATATTCCTATCATCATATTTAAAGTTGTCATTACCCCAAAGAATATTAAATCTATACCAAATTCAGATGCTACAGGTATTAACATAGGTAATACTAAGAATTGTAAAGCTAAAGCATCTATAAACATTCCTAAGAAAAGTAATAATAAATTTATCATTATTAAAACAGTCAATGGAGATGTTGCATATTTCATAAATAATTCTGCTATTTTTAAAGCTATTTGCTCTCTAGCTATCATATCTCCAAAGAATGTAACAGTAATAACCATTAATACTGTTACTCCACTTATAGCCATAGCTTCAACACAATGATTGAAGAAACTTTTTATATCTAATTCTCTATATATAAAAGCTCCTAAAATTACTGAGTAAGCTGCTGCTACAACTGCTGCTTCTGTTGGTGTAAACGCTCCTGAGAAAATTCCACCTATAATTATAAATGGAGTTAATAGTGCCCAAAAAGATTCTTTAAAAGCTCTAGCCTGTTCTCTAAATGTTGCTTTTTTAGCTTTTCTATAACCTCTTTTTTTACAAATAAAATAGTTCATAATCATAAGGGCTATTGTAGTTAATACTCCTGGAGCAAAACCAGCTAAAAATAATTTAGCTATTGATTGATTTGCTATTACTCCATAAACAATCATTGTAATACTAGGTGGAACTAAAGGTCCTATTATACATGAAGCTGCTGTTATTCCTCCACATATATCATCATCATATCCTTCATCTCTCATTGCCTTTATTTCTAATTGTCCTAATCCACCAGCATCTGCTAAAGCTGAACCTGACATTCCTGAAAAAATAAGTGAAGCAGCAACATTTACATGTCCCATTCCTCCTGTATAATGACCTAATAAAGCTTTTGCAAAATTAAATATTCTCTCTGTTATTCCAGAACCATTCATTAATATCCCTGTTAATATAAAAAATGGTACACTTAATAAACTAAAACTATTTAAACTATCTACTAATCTAGCAGAAGCAAAATATGCAATATTCCATCTTGATATAGAGAAGAATAATATTGTTGCTATCATTAAAGACCATCCAACTGGAACACCAACAAACATTATCACTAACCAAAATAATATAGTTATAAATCCAGCTGACTCACTTAAATCTATGTATTCAGAAAGTCTAAAAATTTTAAACATACTAGGATTTACTATTATTCCTAAAACAAGGATTACTAAAATTCCTATTAAAACTTTTGTAGGAATTAATACTTTATCATTTTTATAATTTTCATTATATGCTTGGAAAAAACGAACCATCATTAAAATAGAAATTAATGGTAAAGCCATATACATCCAACCTGATGAAATATGTAAAGAAACTATTTCCATTATCCATTTTTTAGCAGTAACAATTCTTCCAAAATAACACATAAATATTATTGATAAAAAAATTAAAAGTTGACTTATAGTCAATACTAATTTTTTTATACTTGGAGAAAAATAATTAAATAAGAAATCTATAAGTACATGTTGTTGACTTCTTATCCCCATACTAATTCCCAACATTCCCACATATACAAATACAAGTCTTGCTAACTCTTCACTCCAAATTAAGGGATTCCCTAATACTTGTCTTGATATTATTTGTAAAATTAATATCCCAAACATTATAATAAATAGAGTTCCCCCAACATATTCTTCTAATTTATTAAATATTTTCATTAGTTATCACCTTTTTAAAGTTTTAGCGGTCCCATATAGAAACCGCTAGAATTTTATTTTTATTAATTATTTCCAAGTTTAGATATTTCATCTACAGCTTTCTTACCAACATCTTTGTTTTTCTTAATATATTTTTCATATACTGGCTTCATTGCTTCTCTGAATTCATCTAAATTAGGTTCTGTTATTGTAACCCCTTGAGATTTGAAAAATTCTTTTAATTCAGTTTCTTCTTTAACAAATAAATCTGTATGATAATTCGAAGCTTTTATAGCAGACTCTTTTATAATATTTTGTAAATTAGTTGGTAATGATTCCATAGTCATATTAGATACTATATATAATTGGTCATTTACTATATGATTTGTCATAGCTAAATATGGTTGTACTTCATAGAATTTTTGAGCTTTTATTGCTGATAAAGGATTTTCTTGTCCATCTACTGAATTTGTTTGTAAAGCTAAATACACTTCTGAGAAAGCCATTGGAGTAGGAGCTGCTCCACAATATTTAGCATAATCTAAATTTGAACTAGCATTTGGAACTCTTAATTTCATTCCTTTCATATCTTTTAAAGAATTTATTGGCTTATTTGATGTTGTTTCTCTTGTTCCATTGTAAGCTTGTGCTAAAACAGTTATTCCTAATTGATTATTTACTTTCTCTAATAATTGTTTTCCAAATTCACTTTCAAAAGTAGCTTTTTTTGCATGTTCATAATCTTTTATCATATATGGTAAAGAAAATATCTCTGCTTCTGGAAAAAATATTTGAAATCTTGCACTTTCTACAAATGTAAAATCCAAAACTCCACCTGATGTTTGCTCTAACATACTTCTATCATCTCCTAATTGACCATCAGCAAATAATGCTACTTTTACTTGTCCATTAGAAGCTTTTTCTACTTCATTAGCAAAATATTCAGCTGCTTTATATTCATTAGAAGCAGTTCCTGCAACTAATCCCATTTTTAATTTATATTCTTTTGCTAAAGCTTGATTTGTCATGACTCCAAATAATAATGTTCCTACTCCTAAGACTTTAACTATTTTTTTCATAATCTCTCCTTTCAACCAAACATCTTAATCTATTAAACTTTCTAAAAAAATTATTCTTGGTTTCAATACTTCCCAATTATTATCAACCATTTTATTTTTTATTAACAACTCTATAATTTTTTTTCCTGCAGTATATCCTTCTAAAAAAACTTCTTCCATAATAGTTGCTGTAACAACCTTATTTTTAAGAAGTTTTACTATTTTATTTTCCATTCCATTAGTAACTATTTTTTTATTTCTCAATAATTCTTTTGGAACTTTTTCTAAAGAATCTTGTGCATATCTATTTATATATATACCTTTTAATTCATCATCTTGAGCATATTTTTTTAATAACAAAACTGTATTTTCTATTCCTCCACCTTGAATAGGACCTATAATTGTTAAATTTGTTTCTTTTATTTTGCTTAAAAATCCATCTAAATAATTTTTAGATGAAATTTTATCATTACCATTATCTACAATTAAAATTTTTTCATCAGAACGTAAAATATTTTTCATTATCTCCCCTGCTATTCTTCCCATTTTTTTATGATTAGGACCTACATGTGGAATATTTTTATTTAATCTTATTCCTATAGATACTACTTTTAAATCTGGAAGATAGGGTTTTAATATTTTATATATTTTTTCTTTTGCTAAAGGTGTTATTATTAGTCCATCTATTTTTTCTTTTAAAATTTCTTCTAATTTAGATAACTGCACTTCTTCATTATTTATATCTGTTTGAATAATTTTAAATTTTATATTATAAGCCTTAAATTCATCTCTTGCTTCCTGAAGCCCTCTATCTATTTCTGTTGTATAATACTCATTTTTAGATTTTACAACAAGAGCATAAATAATCTTTTTATTTTTTATAGCTAGTGAACTCCCAATATAATTTTTTTCATAATTATATTCCTTCACTAGTGCCATTATTTTTTCTTTTGTCTCTTTTTTTATTGAAGGGCTTCCATTAATGGCTCTTGCAACAGTTGTTCTACTAATTCCTAATTTTTCTGCTATTTCTTTTTGAGTAATCATAGTAAGCTCCTTCTTTTTTTAATTTTTTATATCTTATTATTTTTTTAAAATTGTTCCAGTAAACATTCTATCTGTTCTTACTCCTGGTTTTATTTCTCCATTTATTGAATAAACCTTATTATTGATTATAACTAATCCTTCTCCACATGGTGCATCAAATGGTATTTCTCCTAATGTTCTCCATTGATTTTTAGTAGCATTATATACTAATATGTCTTTATTCCAGTTAAAATCTTTAGGGTCTGCTCCAAAATATCCAGCTTTATATTTTTCTAATTTTTTACCTTTTAAAGTTCCTAAATTATGATTTGCATCATCCCAAATAGTTTTATCAAATCCTCCAATAACTAACATTTCTGAATCATTTAATTTAACTGAATTTGCTCCTAATACTGATATTTCTTTTCCATCTAATTCTACAGAAGCAACTTTTGTCCATTCATTAGTTATAAAATTATATTTGTAACCATCTGTATAAGCTATTGAAGTTCCTCCACCAAATACATATAATTCTCCATTTAATATTTGTCCTACTGCTTGAGTTCTTCCATCTGCTCCTGGAATTGGTGCTAATTCTTTAACTTCTTTAGTTGTTAAATCATATGACCATAATTTATTTGTAGCTTGACCATTTTGTTTTCCAGCAAATACATATAATTTTCCATCTTTTTCAACTACTCCACCATTTTGTAGTGTAAATGGTAAATCTCCTACTTTCTCAACTTTTAATTTTCCTTCTACAACAGTTACTAATAAAATATCATTATCTCCTTCTGGATTAGTTGACCCTCCTACATAATATATTCCATCTTTTGTTGTTACAGAAGCTCCATACCCTATTTCATTTATCCAATTAATATGATCAACTGTATTTAATTTACTTCCATCAGTTTCTAATAAGTATATATCTGAATATGTTTTTTTAGCCCCACCAACAGCAACTGGTTCAAATGGAAAGTTTGCCCCTCCACCTACAACAACATATTTATTTTCAAGTGTTCCTGATAAAACTCCAGCTACTCCAATATTCTTTTCAAATCCTTTTTGTGCTGGTAAATTTCCTGCATGCTCCCAAGTTATTTTTTTCTCTACATTAGGAGCCTTTACATTTGTACATCCTGTTAAAGCTAAAATAGAAATAAGTGAAACTAAAGCAAATTTTTTCATACAATCCCTCCATAATTTTATTTTTTATAAAAACTGTTCTCGTGTTCATATTCTAAATATACATTCTTTTTTAAAAAAAGTCAATAGTTTTTTCATTTTTTATTAAAAAAAAATATTTTTAACTTTTTTAGAACATTTTTTAATTTTAACTATGATATTATATTTTTTATAAAAAAATAGCTGAGTAAAAATTTTTCTTAATTTACTCAACTATTTAAAATTATTTTTATTTATCTTGCATATTCTGTAGCTCTTGTTTCTCTTAGAATAGTAACTTTTATTTGACCAGGATATTGCATTGTATCTTCTATTTTCTTAGCCATATCTCTTGCCATGATTATAGCTTCATCATCTGAAATTGTTTCGGGATTAACTATTATCCTCATTTCTCTTCCAGCCTGAATTGCATAAGATGATTCAACTCCTTTAAATGAATTTGCTATCTCTTCTAAAGAAGCCAATCTTTTTAAATAAGCTGATAAAGTTTCTCTTCTTGAACCAGGTCTAGAAGCTGATACAGCATCTGCTGCTTGAACTAATACAGCCTCAACTGTTTTCTTTTCAACTTCGTTATGATGTGCCATTACAGCATTTATAACATCTTCTTTTTCTCCAAATTTTCTTAAAAATTCTCCACCAATAATTGCATGTGAAGATTCTGTTTCATGGTCTAAAACTTTTCCAATATCATGTAAAAGTCCTGCTCTCTTAGCTAATTTCACATTACATCCTAACTCTGCAGCCAAAACTCCACAAAGTTTTGCCACTTCTATTGAATGCACTAATACATTTTGTCCATAACTTGTTCTATACTTTAATTTTCCTAAAGTTTTTACAATTTCTGGATGAAGTCCTTGTACTCCAACTTCTAATATAGCTTGTTCTCCAGCATCTATAATATCTTTTTCAATTTCTTTTCTAGCTTTATTAACTAATTCTTCTATTTTTCCTGGATGTATTCTTCCATCAGAAATTAATTTATCAATAGCTCTTCTTGCTACTTCTCTCTTTACTCCATCATAACTTGAAAGAACTACCGCTTCTGGAGTATCATCTATAATTACATCTACCCCTGTTAAAGATTCTATAGTTCTTATATTTCTTCCTTCTCTTCCAATAATTCTTCCTTTCATTTCATCGTTTGGAAGATTTACAACTGATACTGTTGAATCTACAACATATTCAGAAGCAGCTTTTCCTATAGCTGTTGAAATTATTCTCTTAGCCATATCTTCTTTTGTTTCTTCTAATCTAGCTTCATAATCTTTTATAACCATTGCTGTTTCATGAGTTAAACTATCTTTTAATTTAGAAATAAGAAGTTCTTTAGCATCATTTTTAGAAAGTCCTGATATTTTTTCAAGCTCTTCTTCTTCTTTTAATTTTAAATTTTCTATTTCTTGTAATTTTTCTTCTAAAACTTCCTCTTGTTTTTCAAGCTCTAATGTTTTTTGTTCTATTTTTTCTAATTTATTATCAATATTTTCTTCTTTTCTTGTTATTCTTAATTCTTTTTGTAAGATTTCGTTTTTAGAAGCTTTTATTTCTTTCTCTGCTTCCTCTTTTATTTGATAAGCTATCTCTTTAGCTTTTAATTCTATATCTTTTTTTACGATTAAAGCTTCAGATTCAGCATTTTTTATTATTTCTTTAGCTTTGATTTGCCCTTTTAATTGTTCATCTTCCATATTTTTTAATTCTTCTATTTTTTTATCTATAACAGACTTTTTGTATAATAAGGCAAAAATTATACTAAGTCCGATTATTCCTAATCCTACTCCTAATATATAATTCATATTTTATCCTTTCACACACTTTATTATTTATTAAAATTTTCTAACGCTTCCTTTTCTGTTTCATATATTTCAAATAATTCATCTAATCCTATCATTTCAAATATTGATTTTATATGTTCACTTAATTTTACTAATTTTATATCTCCACCAATTTCTCTAGCTGATTTTAATTTTCCTCTTAAAATACCTAATGCTAAACTATTAATATGTTCAACTTCTTCAAAATTAATGATGAAATTTTTTCCTCCCTCTTCGATTTCATGGGAAATTTTATCTTTTAATTGAGGAGCTACTAAAGCATCTAATTCTCCAGTTATATTATATATAATAATTTCTCCCTCTCTTTTTTCTACAATACTAAATTCTGTATTCATATTATTTTTCCTCCTTTAATCTTTTTTCTACTTTAAATTTAGTTCCATTTATCTTTTTTTCAATTTTAAAATTATCTGACATTTTTTTGGCTATCATTAAACCCATTCCGCCTTCTTCTTTACTCATTTTTGAATCATCAAAGCCTACACCATTATCTTCAACAACTAATTTAATTAGATCTTTATCTTTTTCTATACAAATTATAAGCTCTCCAGGTTTATATTGATATCCATGCTCTACCACATTAGTAGCTAATTCATCAGTTATAGTTAATATTTCCATAATAGTTCTCTCATCAATTTTATAACTATTTAGATATGTCCTTATAAGTGCTCTTATAACAGATAAATTCTCTAAAGTTGATGAGATTGAAATTCTTATTTCATTTTTTTTTGAATTACTATTCTCTTCCATCCTTTACTCTTGTTATCCTCCATTCTCCATCAATAATTTCATACTCTAGTGACAGATAGATAACCTCCTCTAAAAATAAAAATGCTACTTTATTTTTTGCAGTTTTTTTATAAAATTTCGGTTTACTAAAAACTATATTTACTCCAGAAAAATTAGAATTTTTTAATATATCTATAATTTTTCTATTTGAAATATTATTTTCAAATCTATCCTCTATCTCTAAAATTTGATTATTTTTTATGGAAATTGTTAATGTCCTTAAAAAATTATCTAGTTCTTTTTTATAAAACTTTTTTTCTTCTAAACATTCTTTAAATTTTTTTTCTAAATCTTTATTTTGAATTTTTTGGAGTTCTGATTCTAATTTTTCTAATTCCCAATTATCACAATACTTTTCACATATTTTTAAATTATTTATTTTATCTGTATTTTTATTTTGAACATTGCTACAACCTATAAACAATAAAAATATAATTAAGAATGATATTTTTTTCATCTTTTTCTCCTAGAAATCTTATTCTATAATACCATAAGTATTTGATTTTATCAAGTTAATTGTTAGTTTGTAATCTGTAAAATAAGTTTTTTATCTGAATTAATATACTTTCTTCTGATTGTTCATCTAGATTAAACCAAATATAGTCATCTTGATTTCTAAACCAAGTAAGTTGTCTTTTTGCATATCTTCTTGAATTTCTTTTTATATTTGAAATAGCTTCTTCTAAAGATATTTCTCCATTAAAATAATCTATAATTTCACTATATCCTATTATATTTATTTTTTTTATTATATCTTTTCCATATTTTTCACAAATATTTTTAACTTCTTCAACAAGACCCTTTTCAATCATTATATCTACTCTTTTGTTTATTCTATTGTATAAATTTTCCCTATCTCTAGTTAGACATACTTTTAAAAATGAATAATTATTATTCTTTATATTTTTTTTAGACACTTTTGAAAATTTTTCTCCTGTTAAAAGACAAACTTCCAAGGCTCTTTCTAATCTTTTTCTATTGTTTATATGAATATTTTCAATACTTTCATAATCTAATTCTTTCAATTTTTTATATAATTCATCTACTGATAATTCTGATAATTTTTTTCTTAAATTATCATCCCCTGAAGGTAAATCAGAAAGTCCTTCTGTTATAGCTCCTATGTAAAGACCTGTTCCACCTGTCAGAATAATATTTTTATTTTCTTTTTCTGTTTCTTCCAATATCTTATCTACTTCTTTTTGATAATCTCCAACACTATATTTTGAAATAGGTTCTACAACATCTAACATAAAATGTTTTATCCCATTCATTTCTTCTTCTAAAATCTTTGCAGTTCCTATATTCATATCTTTATAAACTTGTGCTGAATCAGAAGAAATAATATAACAATCTAATTCTTTTGCTAACTTTAAAGATAAATCTGTTTTTCCAACACCTGTAGGTCCAGCTATAACTATTCCTTTCATAAAAACCTCTACTATTCTACATATTCAAATTCTACATCTATAATTCTTATTGTGTCTCCATCTATAACACCAGCTTCTCTAAGAGCTTCTTCCATTCCAAGATTTTTTAACATATGTACAAAAGTTATTACAGATTCTTCATCATAAGTTATTACATATTTTGATAATACTCCATCTACCATTGCCCCTTCTACTTGATATATTCCATCTTCATCTTTAGTAATTATAAATGGCGGTTTATCAGTTTTTTGTGCTTTTATAACTTTTAATACATCTTCCTCTTCTTCTAATGGCTCTCTTTGAATTTTTTCTAAAAGTCCATATGTATCATTTATAACCTCTTTTATTCCATCTCCTAAAATTACAGAAATAGGATAAACTTTAGCTCCTCTTTCTTCTACATACTTTTTAAACTCTTCATATTTATCCATTTCCCATAATAAATCCATTTTATTAGCTAAAACAATTTGTTTTTTATTAGCTAATTTTTCACTAAACTTTCTTAATTCTTCATTGATTTTATTATAATCATCTATTGGGTCTCTTCCTTCAATTCCAGCCACATCAACTATATGATAAATCATTTTACATCTTTCAATGTGTCTTAAGAATTTATCTCCTAATCCAACTCCTTCACTTGCTCCCTCAATTAATCCAGGAATATCAGCAATAACAAAAGATTTTTCTTCAGCCATTCTGATAACACCTAATTTTGGTTCTAAAGTAGTGAAGTGATATGCTCCAACTTTTGATTTAGCTGCAGAAACTCTATTGATAAAACTAGATTTTCCAACTGAAGGATATCCAACTAATGCTACATCAGCTAAAAGTTTTAATTCTAATTTTACTTTTACCTCTGCTCCTTCTCTTCCTTTTTCAGCCATTTTTGGAGCTTTTCTTATAGAGTTTTTAAAATGTTCATTTCCAAATCCACCTTTTCCTCCTCTTAAGAAAACTCTACTTTGATTAGGAACATTCATATCTAATAATAACTTTCCTGTTTCAAAATCTCTTACTTGAGTTCCTACAGGAACTTTTATTATTAAATCCTCTCCATTTTTACCAAAACATCTTTTTTTAGCTCCATTACCACCGTTTTCAGCAGCGAATTTCTTTTTAAATTTGAAGTCTATAAGAGTATTTATATTGGGGTCAGCTAGAAATATAACATCTCCTCCTTTTCCCCCATCTCCTCCATCTGGCCCTCCAAATTGGATATATTTTTCTCTTCTAAAAGTAGCAGCACCATCTCCACCATTTCCAGCTTTTACTGTAATAATTATTTCATCTATAAACATCTATTCTCCTTATTTCAATTTTATTTTTTACAGATTATCTCTATTTTATTATATCATTTTTTATTATAAAAAAAAAGCTCTCTAAATATTTTTTTAAATATTTGAGAACTTTTTATTTCAAATTTTATTTATCTTCTTTTAATTCTTTTGCTATTATTTCTTTTATTTTCTCAGCAAACTCTTCATGAGAAAGATTTTTATCTGGATAAACTTTATCCAAAAATTCAATACTTACTTTTCCAGAATGAGGATATTTAGAATCTGGTGGATAAACATCATAAGCACCTTTTATTACAAATGGAACTACTGGAATATTTAATTCTTGAGCTAATATAGCAAAGAATTTTTTAAATTTTCCTAATTTCCCATCTCTTGTTCTTGTTCCCTCTGGAAAAATAACAATATTGTATCCTGATTTTATTGCTTTACCTAAAAGTTGTAAAGAGTTAATAAGATTTTTATTAATATCAACTAAAATTATATTTGAATTTTCTCCCATAAATTTCATATAAGATTTTTCAAAATATTTAGACTTTGCAAAATAGCAAGTTTTGTCTAATATATCATTAGAAAAAGTTTGATTCAGCATAAAGCCGTCTAAGAAACTTTGATGATTTCCAGCAAATATAACTGGTTCATCTGTTCTTGTTTTTTCTAAACCTTTTTTATTTATTTTTATATAGAAAGTAAATACAAATATCTTTAAAAGAAGTTTTACAAATTTTCCAACTAAATTTGATTTAGGAAAACTTGTAACATTAACTTCTGCTGTTAATAAATCTTTCCATTTTACATTAGCATGATTAACTTCTTCTTTTGATGACTTTTCAACATATTCAGCTAATTTCTCTACAGTTGCATTTTCTACTAAAGTTTTTTCATCTATTTTTATTCCAAAAGTACTTTCGATAAATGTTAATAACTCAACTGTTTCCAATGAGTCTAATCCTAAATCTAATTCTAAATGGTCTTTTGGAGATATAGGTTTGTTTTTTAAAGATTTTATATATGTTGAGATTTCTTTATATTCTTCTGTATTAGGTTCTTTAATTTCTTTTTTCTCAACTTTCTTTTCAGTTAATAAATCTTTAAGCATAAATCTTCTAAGTTTTCCTATTTTTGTTTTAGGAAATTCCTCTTGAACTATTTTTACATCTAAAACTTTTTTATAGCTTGGAGCTTGTTTATTATACTCATCAATTACTCCTAATTTAAAAGTTTCTAAAATATTTGTTATTCCTTCATCATGTAATTTATAAAAATCTGGATATATCAATGCTGTTAATTTATCTTCATAATCTATAATGGCAATTTCTTTTATTAAATCAGTTTTAGCCCCTATCCATTGTTCTATCTCAATAGGATTTATATTTTTTCCATTAGATAAAACTATCATCTCTTTTTTTCTACCTGTAACATAAAGATTATTTCCAATAACATGTCCTAAATCTCCAGTATAAAACCAACCATCTTTTATAACTTCTGCAGTAGCTTCAGGTTTATTATAATAACCTTTCATTACATTTCTTCCTTTAACTAAAATTTCTCCCTCATCAGTAATTTTTACTTCAACATCATTTATTATTTCTCCAGCTGAGCCTGGTACTACTTTATTGATTGGTGTAAAACTTACCATTGGAGCTGTTTCTGTAAGTCCATATCCTTCACAAATATCAAATCCTAAAGTTAAAAAATCTTCTGATATTTGTTTATCTAATTTAGAGCCTCCTGAAACAAAGAAACGAACAGCGCCACCAAATCCCTCATGGACTTTTTTAAATATTTTTTTACTAAAAGATTTATTATTTATTTTTTTAGCAATATTAAATATTCCTCTAGTTATTACTTTTTCATTTATTTTCCCCATTATTTTTTTATGTAACATTTCCCATAATTTTGGAACTCCAATAATAATAGTAATTTTATATTTTTTTAAAGCATCTACAAGAGCTTGAGAGGAAACTTCTTTTAAAAATATCAATGTTGAATTATAAACTATTGGTAATAATCCAGAACCTAATAGAGGAAGTATGTGATGCATTGGCAATATTCCTAAAACTCTATCTTCTGAATTAAACATTTTATATTTCATCAACCCTTCTAAGTTAACTAACAAATTGTCAAAAGTAAGCATAACTCCTTTAGGATTTCCTGTAGTTCCAGAAGTATAAAGAATAAACATTATCTTATTTTTTTCTTCTTTTTCATCAATTTCTATTTTTAAATCACTTCCACTATAGTTAAGTGGGACTTCCTCTCCTATAATAATTTTTATATGAAGTCCAGATAATTCTACACCTTTTTTTGCTTCCTCATACGTTTTATGAGAACAAATAATATATTTAGGAGTACAATCTTTTAAATAATAAACTAATTCTTCTCCAGTAAAGCTACCATCTAAATTTACGGATATTCCTCTTTTATCAAAAATACCCATCAATCCATATAAAATCTCTGGTCTATTTTCCATAAAAATAACTACTCTATCATCTCTTTGAATATCTAGTTTTTCTGAAAAACTTTTAGCTCTTCTTGTTGTTTCTGTATAAGTTATTTTTTTATCATCATATACAAGTGCAACTTTTTCACTTTCTTTTAAAAATATCACAATACTTCTCCTTTTTTATATAACAGTTGTTAGAAATCTTACATTATTATATCACAGTAGTTTTTTTTTGACAATATCATAAAGGTTTTATTTTTTATTTTATTAACAAACTTTTTTCAAAATATTTTTCATCTTCTCCATAAATAAATAAAACTGTATTTTTAGGAATTCTAGTTAATATATTTTTTACTGAACTTAATGGAATAGCTGGACATCCTTCTGTTCTTCCTAAAAATCCATATTGATTTAAATAACTTTCTTCTGATTCTAAAGCTCCATGTAGTACTACTCCTCTTAAAAATGCATTTGAATTTATTTCTTTTTCTAATCCTTTTAATCTAATTGAATATCCATATTTTCCTCTATAATGATTTCTGGTTAAGAAAAATCCCATTGAACTTTTATAAGAGTTTGGTTGGTCTGAAAAACTAATAGCTTTTTCTACCCCACTATTTTTCCCATGAGCCACATAAGTTTCTGCCTCCATTTCTCCCTTTAAAAGATTTATAAGATAAAATCTTTTTTCAGAAGATTTTTTGGAAAAATCTATAATTATTAAATAATTTTTATCTTTATTTTTTATTTTATTATAACCGCCTACAGCCATTTTAAAAATCTTAAAATCTATTTTTTCTGTTAACTTACTTTTTTTATAAAATTCTTTTAATGAAATCTTGTCTAGTAAATTTTTTTCTATTTTAATATTTTCTACTTCCTGATTAATTTTCTCCATTTCCTCTTGTGAAAAACTAATAAAACTTATAACTAAAAAACTAAGCATAAAAAGAATCTTTTTCATCATACCTCTTTTCTAAATTTTCTTTGAATTTTTTTTATTTATATTGTAATATTATCATATAGTGATAAATAAATCAAAATTTATTAATTATTTTAGGAGGATATATGAAATTAAAATTAATTTCAATAAGAAATTGGCGAAAGATTAAAAAAGTTGACATTCATTTTAGAGAACTTATGCTTTTTTTAGGTCAAAGTATAGAAGGTACAAATAATATTATTTCTGCTATTTCCTTTGCTTTTAATAAAACTAAAATTGAAAAAAATGATATTCTGCCTAAAGTAGATTATGCTCAAATAAAACTTATATTATTAGAAAACTCTAAAGTTTATAAATTAAAAATTATTATAAAACCAAATTTAGAAAAAAATTTTTATTTAAAACTTGAAAATAATTGGGAAGAAATAAGTTTTGAAAAATATCTAGAGTTTATTGAAAAAATTCCTTTTATTCATATACATGGAAAAATTGAAAATGATTTTAAAGATGTCGTAGATTTTTTCTATAAACTTTTAATAAAAAATCCTGAAAAATCTCAAAAAATTGAAAATGATTTAAAAAATTTATATAATGAAATAAATTTAGGACATAAAAATAGTGAAGTTTATAGATATTTATTTTTTGAGTTTATAAAACAAATTACTTTGGAAGCTTTGGAAAAAGATACCACTCTTTTAGGAGATGCTACCATCTTATTTGAAGAACCAGAACTTTATTTAAACCCTCAAAGACAAAGAGAGTTATATAATTATTTTATAAAACTTTCAAATAGAGGAGTAAATATTTACTTAAAAACTTTTTCGAGTTGTTTCGTAGGTTTAAAGCAATACAAATCTATATGTATTATTAAAAATTTAAAAAATAGAATTTCTTTTTGGCAAACTAATAAAAATATTTTCCAAGATGATGATATTAAAGCTTTTAATATGAACTATTGGATTAACCCAGACCGTGCTGAATTATTTTTTGCTAAAAAAGTAATTTTAGTAGAAGGTCAAACAGATAAAATTGTCATATCTTTTCTTGGAAAACTTTTAAATATATTTAAATATGATTACTCCATTATAGAATGTGGTAGTAAAAGTACAATTCCTCAATTTATTACTTTATTAAATAATTTTAAAATTCCTTATATTGCTGTTTATGATAAAGATAACCATTATTGGAGAACTGAAGAGGAAATTGAAAATTCAAATAAAAAAAATAAACAAATTCAATCACTTATTGATGGAGATTTAGGATTAGCTATTGCTTTTAATAATGATATTGAAGAAGAAATATATAATATGAAAAAAGAGAGAACATCTTATAAAAATAAACCTTTTAATGCTTTAAAATATATTTCTGAAGAAAACTATAAAATGTCTAACTCTTTAGAAGAAAAAATTAGAAAAATTTATGAATAATTTCATTAATGGAAATTTTTTAATGATTTTTCTCTTGTTATATTTATTTTATATTATATAATTAAATTAGAATCAATTATTTTGGGAGGTTTAAAATGATAGTAGGAAAATTAAAAGATATTGGGTTATACAAAGGTTTATCTAAAAATCTTGATAAAGCTATTGATAGCATTTTAAAAGAAGAATATAAAAAAGGAAATGTAGGAAAAAATGAAATTGATGGTGAAAAAGTATTTTTCAATGTTCAAGAAATTGAAGCAACAAAAGATGTAGAAGAAGCTCTTTTTGAAACTCATAAAAAATATATAGATATTCAAATAGTTATAGATGGTGTTGAAAATTATGGTGTATTATTATCTGATGAGGGGTTAGAGGTTGCAGAACCATTTAATTATGAAAATGATTTTGGATTATTTAAAAAATCTCCAGAAACTATTTTCACTCTTTGTCCTGAAGATTTTATAATTTTCTTTACTGATGAACCTCATATGCCTTGTTTAAAAGTAAATGAAAAAAAATCTATAAAAAAAGTTGTTTACAAAATTGAAAAATAATAAAAATAGAGGTTATTATTCATTTAATAACCTCTAATTTTTTATTTCTTTTTATGCTCTCTTTTTATTTTTATAAAATTATATTTTCCACTTACCTTTCTTTTAAAGCTAAGCATATTATTTTTAGGGAATATTGCTATTCTTCTTATTTGAAATAAATCTTTATCAAAAGTTATATCTCCACTATCAGTAGCCACAGCAAATTCATATCCAGCTTCTTTAACTATATCCTTAACCTCTTCATTTAAATTTCCATAAGGATAAGCAAAGCAATTCATTTTTCTTCCAAGTTTTTTTTCTATTATCTCTTTAGATTCAAAAATCTCTTTTTTAACTTTTTCTAAGTCTAATTTTGCTAACATTGGATGATTTAAAGTATGACCTCCAAACTCTATTCCATACTCTTGCATTTCTAAAATTTCTTCATCATCCATAAGAATAAATTTTTTCTCTGGATTTTTAGGATTATCTACATCCCAACTATTATATTTTGCTTCACCTAAAAGATATATAGTTCCCTTAAATCCATATTTTTTTAAAATTGGAAAAGCAACTTCATAATTATCTTTATATCCGTCATCAAAAGTAATCATAATCCATTTATTTCCACGATTAAATCTTTCTCTATACTTTCCAGACTTTATATCTTCAAAAGTGATTGTTTGATATCCATTTTCTTTTAAATATTTCATTTGTTCATCAAAAACTTTATCTAATACATATATTCCATGAATACCTTTTTCATCACTTTCTCTTATTATTCTATGATACATGATAACAGGAATTTCATATTTTTTCTTTAACACATATTCTTTTGAATAAATTTTTTCTATCTTATCCACTATAATATCTATTGAAAAATTATCTTTAATAATTTCTCTCAATTTTAGAAGTTCATCTTTTTTTAAATTTATTCCCTCTTCAATATCTTTTTCTATATTGGAAATATCTACACCATTATATTCAATTACTACATCTCCAAAATTTCCACTAAGAGCTTTTTCAATATTTTTTTCTGATACAAGTCCTATATATTCTTGTTCTCCCACTGCTATTACAGGTCTTCCAGAGAGTATTCCCTCCATAGCAACTCTTCCAGCACCTATAATTATATTAGAATCTCTTATTTTTTGAGGAACATCATTTACATATCCTAAAAACTTTACTTTCTCTTGAAATTTTTTAAATCTTTCTGGAATTTCTTTTCCGCCTATTACCTGTATTTGATATTTTTTATTTTTATATAATTTTTCTAATAAATCATAACAAATTTCTCCTTTAGGACCTGATAATCTACCTATTATCGAAATAATTATTTTTTCTTTTACATTATTTTCAGAAAAATCATATTCTTCACAACTTACAGGATTTCTTAAAACACAAATTTTATTTTCTTTTACACCTAATTTATCTACAAGTTGTCTATAAATATTTTCACACACTGTAATTCCATAGTCTCCAAAACCTTTTATTAATTTTCTACTAAAGTGTATTGGTTGTCTTCCATGAGTTGTTGTGATTAAAGGAATTCCTGCTATTTTACAAGCTATTGCCGAACTCCAAGAAGATGCTCTTGAATGAGCATGAACCACTTGAATATCTTTTTCTTTTATAATTCTTAGAAGTTCTCTTACATGAGAAATTCTTTGAGATAAACTTCTTTTATTAAATTCAATTTTAAAATATTCAGCCTTAGTAGATTTTGTTAAAGTATCAGAAACTATATAAACATTATTTCCTCTTTTTATAAGTTCATCAGCTAAAGTTACTCCGTAGACTTCAGCCCCTGTAACTTCTAATTGAGAAAGAGCCATTAATATATTCATACAATACTCTCCTTAGTCTTCTAAATCTTTTATTATATTTTTATAATATTCTATACTTTTACTATATTCTTTAACTATATTTTCATTTATTCTTATAAAATTTTCATTTTTTTCGTATAATTGTCTTTCCATTAGCCTAAACTCTTTATTTAATTTTTTTAGCTGTGATTTCTTTATTGGATTTTCCAAAGTTTCATCAAAATTCATCACTAATTGGTCGTATTTTATTAAAAATTCATATTGTTCATAATATTTTATAGAAGTACAAGAACATAAAAAAATTATAGGTAATAATATTATATAATTTTTTTTCATTATTCTTCCACCTCTTTATCTATTTTTTCACTAAAATATTTAAGAAAATTTTCTATATCCTTCGATATAAAACTCCAAGTATGATATTGATTTTTATAAATATAACCTTGAAAATCTACATTATATTTTTTTAATCTTCCAACTATATCTGTCCATTGCTGTAACATTAAATAAGGTTCTTTATCCTCTTCTCCTACACTTATATAGATACTTTTTCCTTTAAATTTTTCAGGTTCCATATTTTTTATAATTGTATATGGGTCTTGCTTCAAAATTCTCCAACCCCATGGACTAAAAATTTTCAAGAAATTTATTTTATCTTGACTTCCTTTAAAAAATATTCTTGGGATATACAAATATTTCATGAATCTTATAACCCTTCTATTTAGACTCATTCTTATTATACTTACAGCTCCTGAAAAACTACCAATAATTTGAAATTCCTCAATATGTTTTAATCCAATTTTTAAAGCAGCATAACCTCCCATAGAAAATCCTGCTATCCCTATTTTCCCATTAGATATTTTTTTAGCTTCTTTATATAATTCATCCATTATATAATTTTCATATTTATGTTTTTCATCTTTATAAAAATTACTATACCAACTTTCTCCATTAAATCCTGCTGCTGGGATAATAAACATCATTGGCTTAATCAATTTTTTTTCTAATAATTCAAAATAATTTTCTAATAACATCCCTCTAGTTATCCAATCTTCTGGATAATCTCTTATTCCATGAAATAAAAATACCAAAGGTAAATTTTTTGTCTCTTGATTTTTAGGAGTAATTAAAAGATATCTCATCCTTTCATTTACATGCTTTGAGGTTATAAATTTTTCTTGAATATTGACTTTTTCATCAATCTCTTCTAACGAATATTTTTTTATTATTTTTTCATAGTCATCTAAACTTATAACTTCTTTGTAAGATTTAACTCTTTCTAATTTTCTCTTTAAGGTTTTTTCTTTTTTCTTATCCATTTTATCTAAATAAAAAAGGAGAAAAATCACTATTATAACTACTAACAGTTTAATCATAATTTTATCTCCTTTCACAATTATTTTTAATTTTTATTAGAATTCTGCATTTCCTGTTGTTCTTGGGAATGGTAATACATCACGAATATTTGTCATACCTGTAATATACATTAACATTCTTTCAAATCCCAATCCATATCCTGAGTGAGGGAAGCTTCCATATCTTCTTAAATCAAGATAGAATTTATAATCTTCTTTACTTAATCCACATTCATCCATTTTCTTTTCTAAAACTTCTAAATTGTCTTCTCTTTGTGAACCACCAATAATCTCTCCAATTCCTGGTGCTAATAAATCCATAGCTCTAACTGTTTTTCCATCTGCATTTAGTTTCATGTAAAATGCTTTTATTTCTTTTGGATAATCTACTAAGAAAACAGGTTTTCCAAAATGTTTCTCTGCTAAAAATCTCTCATGTTCACTTTGTAAATCTATTCCCCATCTAACTGGATAAGCAAATTTTTCTCCAGAAGCAAGTAAAATATCTATAGCTTCTGTATAAGTTACTCTTGCAAATTCGTTATTTAATACATTATTTAATTTATCAACTAATCCTTTTTCTATAAATTTATTAAAGAATTCTATTTCTTCAGGACAGTTGTCCATTACATATTTTATTACATATTTTACCATTGCTTCTGCTAAATCCATATTAGCTGTTAAATCTCCAAAAGCAATTTCTGGCTCTATCATCCAAAATTCAGCAGCATGTCTTGAAGTATTAGAATTCTCTGCTCTAAAAGTTGGTCCAAATGTATAAACATTTCTAAATGCTGAACAATAAGTTTCTACATTTAATTGTCCACTAACTGTTAAACTAGTAGTTTTTCCAAAGAAGTCTTTTGTTTCATCAACTGTTCCATCTTCTTTTTTAGGAAGATTATTTAAATCTAGAGTTGTTACTCTAAACATTTCTCCAGCTCCTTCACAGTCTGAAGATGTAATTATTGGAGTATGAACATATACGAAATTTTGTTCTTGGAAGAATTTATGTATAGCATAAGCTAATACTGACCTTACTCTAAAAACAGCTGAAAAAGTATTTGTTCTTGGTCTCAAATGAGCAATATCTCTTAAATATTCAAATGTTTGTCTTTTATTTTGTAACGGATAATCTAAACTTGCTTTTTGAATTACTTCTATGGAATTTGCAACAATTTCAGAAGATTGTCCTTTTCCTTCTGATTCTTTAAATATTCCTTTTACTATTATTGATGAAGATATAGATAAGTGAGATATTTCTTCAAAGTTTTCTAATTCAGCTCCATATACAACTTGAATTCCTTTGAAAAAAGACCCATCATTAACTTCTATAAACCCAAAATTCTTTTGGTCTCTTAATTTTCTAACCCATCCTGAAATTTCTACTTCTTTTCCTAATAATTCTTTTTCGCTTCTATAAAGCTCTCTAACTGTTACTTTACTCATTGCTCCCCCTAATTTAATTTTTCATTAGCATCTACTATTTTTATATTTTCTAAGTGCCCTCTTACTTGAGCTCTAAATTTTTCTAAATAAAGTTTTCTATATTTTTCTCTCTCTTCTTTTTCTTCAAATGTAAGTTCTCTTTCTTTTGAAAGCTTTGAAAAATAATTTACTTTAGTTATTATATCTTTCATTTCCATTATATTTTATTCCTCCATATACTCAATGAAATAATTATACAGTTTATTTTATATTTTGTCAAACCTAATAGAAGTATAATTATTTATACTTAAAACTATTCCTATCGAAGTCATTATAGTTAAAATTGAACTTCCTCCATAACTAAATAAAGGCATTGGAATTCCAAATACAGGAAGTAATCCTACTGCTACAAAAAGATTTATCAATACTTGACTCATTATCATACCACCAATTCCAATAGCCAAATATTTTCCAAAAAAATCTTTTGAATTTACCCCTATATCTATCATAATATTATACAATAAAAAGAAAAATAAAACAATAATACATACACCTAAAAATCCCATCTCTTCTCCTAATAATGCCATTATAAAATCTGTATGTATTTCTGGTAAATAGCTATATTTTTGAACTCCATTTCCATACCCTACTCCTAAAACTCCACCATTTCCAAAAGCTAAAAGAGATTGAGCTACTTGATAACCTATATCAATATTTCCTATGTATCCATCATTAAATAATCCATCAATATACATGGTTATTCTTCTTATTTTATATCCACCATCTCCATATTTATAGATTCCAAATAATCCTATTATTCCTAAAGTTCCAAAACCACTTACAACTTTTATTATAATTTTTTTATCTATCCCACTCATAAATAGCATGACCAAATATATAGCAAAATAATGAATAACCGTTCCCATATCATTTTGTAAAATTATAAATCCTGCAAAACTTATAAAAATTCCAAAACTTATTCCTATTAATTTTCCAATAGACTCTTTTTCCATTTTATAAAAAACATATGCTTCTATTATTACAAAGGGAACTTTTAATATTTCTGCTGGTTGAAGATTTATTGGTCCTAACCGAATCCATCCTGTTGCTCCATTAATAGTTTTTACAACACTTGGTAAAAATCTTCCACCAATAAATACAAAAATTAATAGAAAAAGTGAGACTATATATATAAATTTTATTACTTTATCCTTTTTAAAAATTTTATAATTAAATACATTAAAAAACATTAAGCTGAAAATACCAATAAATACAAAAAAAAGATATTTTCCTAATGTAAAACTATTTTCTTCATAATAAGCTACACTATATAAATTAAGAGTTGAAATAACTAACAATAAAAAAATTATTGTAAATATTGTTCTTCTTTTTCTTTTAGTTTCTATTGAAACTCTATCTTTTTTTATCTTTTTTTCAATTTGATTTTTTTCAAAATAAATACTTTTATTTTCTATTTTCACAGTTTTCACCTATTTTTTTCTTTAAATTATATCACAAAGAATATATTTTTTATAATAATTATTTAATTTTTTTTACTTTATACTATTCTATGATATAATAAAAGAAATTTAAAAAAAGGAGATGGCTTATTTATATGATAAAATTAATTGTTCTTGATGTTGATGGAACTTTAACTGATGGGAAAATATACCTTGATAATATGGGAAATGAGATGAAAGCTTTTAGTGCTAAAGATGGTCTTGCTATTTCTCAAAGTATAAAGCAAGGATTAATAGTAGCTATTATTACAGGAAGAACTTCTATCTTAGTTGAAAGAAGAGGAAAAGAATTAGGAATTACAGATATTATTCAAGGTTCCCATAATAAAATTACAGCTTTAAAAGAACTTTTAAATAAATATAATTTAACTTTAGAAGAAACTGCCTATATTGGTGATGACTTAAATGATTTAGAAGTTATGTCTCTTTGTAAATTTTCTGCTTGTCCTAAAAATTCTGCTTCTGAAATAATTAAAATTTCTCATTTTGTTTCATCTAAAAATGGTGGAGATGGAGCTGTTAGAGAAATTTTAGAAAAAATTTTAAAAGAACAAGATTTATGGAAAAATATTATAAATAATTTTTCTTCTACAGCACAATAGTTTTTGATTAATAACAATACATTCTTTTCAAAAAAAGCTTTATTTTATTATCTTTTTATAGTATAATATTTATAGAAATTTTTTATAAAGGAGTGATTTAATGATTAATCAAGAAAGGCTAATTAATACTTTTATAAATTACGTAAAAATAGACAGTGAAAGTTTAGAAGAAAAAGCTTTTGCTGAAAAAGTAGCTTCTGATTTTAAAGAAATTGGAGCAGAAATTTCTTTTGATGAAGCTTATAAAGTGGTTGGAGGAAGTGTTGGAAATCTTTACTGTAAAATAGAAGGAGATAAATCTTTAGAACCTATTTTAATGTCAGCTCATATGGATACAGTTAAACCTGGAAAAGGAATTATTCCTGTGATTGAAGGAAATATTATAAAATCTGATGGAACTACTGTATTAGGTTCTGATGACAAAGCAGGAATTACTTGTATTTTAGAAGCTATTCGTTTTGCTAAAGAAAATAATATAAATCATCCTACTATAGAAGCAGTATTCACTATTTGCGAAGAGGTTGGACTTAAAGGTTCTAAAAATTTAGACTATTCAAAAATAACTGCTAAAAAAGGAGTTGTTCTTGATAGTGGTGGAGATGCTGGAAAAATAATAACAGCTGCTCCTGGTCAATTAAAATTAACTGGAGAGTTTATAGGTAAAAGTGCTCATGCTGGAGTTGCTCCTGAAAAAGGAATAAGTGCTATTCAAATGGCTGCTTATGCTATTTCTAATATGAAACTTCTTCGTATAGATGAAGAAACTACAGCTAATATTGGTACAATAGAAGCTTCTTATGCTACTAACATTGTTCCTGAAAAAGTTAAAGTTTTAGGGGAAGCTCGTAGTAGAGATAATGACAAATTAAAAGCTCAAGGAGAACATATGATGAAATGTATCCAAGAAGCTTGTGAAAAATTTGGTGGAACTTTTGAAGGTGGATTAACTCACTCTTATTCTGGATATAAATATACAGAAGATGATAGTTTCATAAAAGAAATTAAAGAAGCTTGTGAAAAAGCTGGTCTTACTCCTGAACTTGCTGTTAGTGGTGGAGGAAGTGATGTTAATAACATGGTAGAAAAAGGTATCCAAGCTGTTAACTTGGGTTGTGGAATGGATAAAGTTCATACAACTTCTGAGCAAATCACTATTGATAATTTAGTAAATACTACAAAACTACTTATTGAATTAATTAGAAAATAATAAATTTAAAACTGCCAATTATAACAATTGGCAGTTTTTTTATTTTATTCTATTGACATTAATTTACAATTTATAACATTACACAATCTTTTTATTCCCTCTATTGTTTCTTCAATAGATATAGTTAAATGAAGAACTTCCATTAGAATAATTACAGTTGCTGCATCATTCATTGGCATATTTTGATTTATTGTAAGAATATTTCCATTTACTGAACTAATATAATTTAAAACATTTGATAAACTTCCTTGAGTATGTTCCAAAGTTATTGAAATAAGTGCTCTTCTCCCATGAGATTCATCAGAAGGTAGAAATACAAAATCTTTATATTTATAATAAGTACTCCTACTTATTCCCACTATTTTTACAGCCTCACTAATATTTTTGACTTTTCCTTGTTCTAATAATTCTCTTGCTTCTATAACTTTATCAAAATAATCTGGTAATATCTCCTTACTAACTATTAGATATTTATTCTTCATTTACTCTCATCTCCAAAACTCATTATTTTTTAGGAGTTTCTATTAACTTAAATATAAGTTTTTCTCCTTTATCAGTTGTCAATATAAGTCCCTCTTTAGAAATTTCATAAGAAACTGCTTTTTCTATTTTAGATAAAAAATCATCTTCCACTTTCATTATTTCCTGAGGTCCTGCCATCATTGTTCTTCCAATAGCTCCAAAAGTTATTTTTTTGTCTTGAATTTCATATTTACCAAAATAATTATTTACCCCTGCAAATCCAAAGAAATTGTTTTCAGCAAAATTAAGAGTTATTTGATAATCTTTTGCTTCTACTTGTTGAACTAGTGCATATTGTTTACCCACAAGATTTTCATTTTTTCCTATCATTGAATTTGTACATCCCATTAAAGATAATAAAAATAATAATCCTAAAAATATTTTTTTCATTTTTCCTCCTAAAAGTTTTTATTTTTTACTTTTACTTATTTGACTTATTTTTTTAAACTTTGGTTATTTTTCTTTAAAAAACCAATGAAAATACTTGCTATTATTATCATTATTAAACTTACAACATGAGGGGCTCTAAATCCTAAAAGCATCAAATCTTCTGCTCTGAAAAAACTTACAAATATTCTTATAACACTATAAATTATAATATATGAGCACCAAACTACTCCAACAGGATACTCTTTTTTTCTTAAGAAAAACCATATAAATATAAATCCTAAAAAATTAAGGACAAGTTCATATAACATTGCTGGATGTAATGGCAAATTTGGAAATTCTTGCCCTGCTGGACTTGAAAGAGGAAAAACTAGTCCCCAAGGTACCTTTTCCTGAAATTGAGCTTTTTCAAAAATTGATAAACTATTATATTGATTAAACCATTGATAAAAATTAGGTTTTAATGAAAATATATATTTTAATGGGGTAAAAGTAGGCACTCCATAAATTTCTCCATTCATAAGATTTCCTATTCTTCCTATTCCTTGCCCTAATAATAGTGGTCCTGCTGCAAAGTCTCCTAATTGTAGTGGATTTATTTTTTTTATATATCCATATATACAAGTTCCTATTATTCCACCTATTATTCCACCATGAATAGCCATTCCACCTTTCCATACAGCTATTATATCTTCTGGATATTGTAAATAATAATCTAAGTTAAAAAGTACATAATAAATTCTTCCACCTAATAAACCTGAAATCATAGCTACAAAAGCATAATTCTCTATAATTTCCGGGTTAAATCCTTTTTCTTTAGCTGCTCTTTTTCCTAATTCAATCCCTAATAAAAAAGATATAGCATACATAAGTCCATAATAAGTTATTTTTATTTTTCCTATTGATATAAATATTGGATTCATATTCATCACCTTTAATCAAGTAATATTTTTTTGTTTCTACTTAGTTTATCATGGAAAAAAATATTTTGCAATAAATAAAAATAGTCTTCTCCTCAAATTTAAGGAAAAGACTATTTTTTGCCTTTATCTAGCCATTAAATAAATATTTTTCATATCTTCTTTATTTAATTTCTTAAAACTTCCTATTGTTCTTTGTCCATTGTTACTACATTTTTCAGCTAATTTTATAATATCTTCATCTGATAACTCAAGTCCTAATTCTTTTAATGAAGTTGGCATTTCAATACTTCTGTAAAATTCTTCCATAGCTTCAATAGCTTTCATTACATCTGCTTCTATATTTTCAGTTCTTTTAATTCCAAAAACTTTTTCTCCAAATCTTACAAATCTTTCTGGATTTTCTTTATAAACATATCTAGCCCATGAACCCCAAACAGCAGCTAAACCAGCTCCATGAGCCACATCATAAATTCCTCCTAAGTCATGTTCCAATTGATGTGTTGCCCAATCACCAATTCCTCCACAACCTGTAAGTCCATTGTGAGCTAATGAACCACACCACATTATTTCAGCTCTAGCTTCATAATCATTTGGATTTTCTAAAGAAAGTTTAGAATATTTTATCATATTTCTTAAAAGTCCTTCTGATATTTCATCTGTAATTTCTAAATTTGGCTCTGGGGTAAAATATCTTTCCATTGTGTGCATCATAATATCTACAGCTCCACTTGAAATTTGATATTTAGGTAATGTATAAGTTAGCTCTGGATTCATTACAGCAAATTTAGGTCTTGATGAATCTGAGTTATATGACCTTTTTAATTGTTCATCTTCTTTTGTTACAACACTTCCTCCACTCATTTCACTTCCAGCAGCTGCTATTGTTAAAACAACTCCTATTGGAAGACATTTTTTTGTAACTTTTTTTCCTATATATAAATCCCATATATCTTCTATATCAGGATTTGCTACTCCATAACCTATCCCTTTAGCTGAATCTATTACGCTTCCTCCACCAACAGCTAATATAAAATCAACACCATTTTCTCTTGATAATTTTATTCCTTCATATATTAATGACAATCTTGGATTTGGTTTTACCCCTCCTAATTCTATATACTCTATTCCTGTCTCTTCTAAAGATTTTTTTACTCTATCTATCAATCCACTTTTAACAGCACTTCCACCACCATAGTGAATTAAAACTTTTTTTCCTCCAAATTCTTCAACAAATTTTCCTACATTTTTCTCTTCATCTTTACCAAAAATAACTTTAGTTGGTGTATAATAATTAAAATTCATCACTCCATACCCCTCCTTAAACTTTTTTATTATAAGAGTTACTAATAGTATATATTTTCTAAAATAATTCGTCAAGTTTTATTACTTTCCTTTTTTTCTTATATGAAAATTTTTGAATTTTATATATAATTTATTCTAATTCATTTCATAAGTGATTTACTCTAAAAAGTTTCATATATAAAATTTTTTTAATACATATTACTTGATTTTTAATTCTGTCCATTATTTAATATAAAAAAAATAAAACAGAGAGGGGCTAACAATCTGTTTTATTTTTTATAATATAAGTTTAAGGAAACAAGATGGTAAATACTTAATACTTTTAATACCTATCTTTTGATAAAATCATTATAACAATAAATTTGCTTTTTTTGAAATATTAATTTATAATACTACTATAAGAAAAACTTATAGCAAATTTTAAGGAGTTATTATGACTTTAAAAGATATGGAGTATGTTTTTTATATAGCTCAATTTAAAAATTTTTCTAAAGCAGCAGAACATCTTTTTATTAGTCAATCAGCTTTAAGTCAATCTATTAATAAATTAGAAGAAGAATTAGGACTTCAACTTTTCAGAAGAACTAGTAAAGGAGTTTCTCTTACTTATGCTGGAGAATTTTTCTTAAAAGAAAGTGAAAAAATAATATCTGAAGTTAAAATTCTAAAAGAAAAATTAGAAGGATTATCTAGTTGTAAAAAAAGAACTTTAGGTATAGGAGTTTTTCAATTTTATGGAAGATATTTTTTACCAAAAATTATTCCTGAATTTAGAAAACTTTTTCCAGATGTTCAGATAAAAATAATAGAAGATTCTCCTTATAATCTTGAAAAAATTTTACTAGAAGATGAAGTTGATTTAGTAATCTCTGCTTTTGTTGATTTTAATCCAAAACTTATTTATAAAAAAATTGTTACTGAGCATATATTATTAGCTGTTCCTAAAATTAATCCACTTACATCAAATATAAAAGATAAGTTTATAGATTTATCCTCCTTTAAAAACGAAAATTTTATTTTGCTTATGAAAGGAATAAAAGCTAGAAAAAATATTGATAAAATTTGTGAATCTTTAAACTTTAATCCAAATTGCATCTTAGAAACAAAAGATTTTGAAACAGTTAACTCCCTAGTATCAAAAAATTTAGGAGTAGGATTTGTTCCTGGGTCTGTTGAAAAATTAGATGGAGTTGTTTACTATAAAATAAAAAATTCTTATAGTCAGAGAGAATTCTTTATTGCGTATAAAAAAAATACTCAAAAACCTTATATTATTTCTGAATTTACAAAATTAACTTTATTATCTATAAATAAAGAAAATAAAAAAATTTAATTTCTATAAAGGAGTGAAATTTATGTATAAAATTTTAAAAAAAGAATGGCTTAGTGAAAAAATTTGTCTTATGAATATAGAAGCAAAAGATTTAGCTTTAGCTGCTAAACCTGGACAATTTTTAATTGTTAAAAAAGATGAATTTGGTGAAAGAATACCTCTTACTATATGTGATTATGATAGAGAAAAAGGTACTGTTACTATAGTATTTTTTGTTTTAGGAAAAAGTACAAAAGATATTGGAACTTTAGAAGAAGGAGATTTCTTCCAAGATGTAGTTGGACCATTAGGAGTAGAAAGTGAGTTTCTTCATGAAGATTTAGAAAGTTTAAAAAATAAGAAAGTTCTTTTTGTAGCTGGTGGAGTAGGAACTGCTCCTGTTTATCCTCAAGTTAAATGGTTTCATGAAAATGGACTTAAAGCTGATGTTATAATTGGAGCAAAAACTAAAAATCTTTTAATTCTTGAAAAAGAAATGAAAGCTGTAGCAGAAAATCTTTATATTACTACTGATGATGGAAGTTATGGATATCATGGTTTAGTAACTGATATTATTGATGATTTAATAAAAAATCAGGGTAAAAAATATGATTGTGTTGTTGCTATTGGTCCTATGATTATGATGAAGTTTGTTTGTTTAAAAACAAAAGAATATAATATAAAAACTACAGTAAGTCTTAATCCTCTAATGGTTGATGGAACAGGAATGTGTGGAGCTTGTCGTGTAAGAATTGGAGATAAAATAAAATTTGCTTGTGTAGATGGACCTGAATTTGATGGACATTTAGTTGATTTTGATGAAGCAATGAGAAGACAAATGATGTATAAAACAGAAGAAGGAAGAGCTTTACTTAAAGAAAATGATGGAGATACTCATTCAGCTAAAGATTGTCCAATTGATAATCATAAAGAAGAGTATACTTCTCTTGAAAATCTTCCAAAAAATAAAAGAGTTCCTGTGAGAGAACAAAATCCTTTAATTAGAGCTACAAACTTTAAAGAAGTTACTTTTGGATATACTTTAGAAGAAGCTCAAAAAGAAGCTAGTAGATGCTTGAATTGTAAAAATCCTCTTTGTATACAAGGATGTCCTGTTAACATAGATATTCCTGCTTTTATTCAAGAGATTAAAAAAGGAAATATTGATGAAGCTGGAAAAATTCTAATGAAATACACTTCTCTTCCTGCTGTTTGTGGTAGAGTTTGTCCTCAAGAAACTCAATGTGAAGGAAAATGTATTTTAGGTATAAAAGGTGAAGCTGTAGCTATTGGAAAACTTGAAAAATTTATTGGAGATTACTTATTAAAAAATAGTTTTGAAATTCAAATTCCTGAAAAAAATAACCATAAAGTAGCTGTTATTGGAAGTGGTCCAGCTGGACTTACTGTAGCTGGAGATTTAGCAAAAATGGGATATAATGTAATTATTTTTGAAGCTTTACATAAAACTGGAGGAGTTTTAACTTATGGTATCCCAGAATTTAGATTACCTAAAGATGAAGTTGTTCAAAAAGAAATAGATAATATCAAAAAATTAGGTGTTACTTTTAAAACAAATGAAATTATAGGAAAAACTAAACTTATTGATAAATTATTAGATGAAGAGGGATTTGAAGCTGTATTTATTGGAAGTGGGGCTGGACTTCCTAAATTTATGAATATTCCTGGAGAAAATTTAAATGGTGTTCTTTCAGCTAATGAATTTTTAACAAGAGTAAATCTTATGAAAGGATATCTTGATGAATATGAAACTCCTATTAAAGTAGGAAAAAAAGTTGCTGTTATTGGTGGAGGAAATGTAGCTATGGATGCTGTTAGAACAGCCAAAAGATTAGGAGCTGAAGCTCATATTGTTTATAGAAGAAGTGAAAAAGATTTTCCAGCTAGATTAGAAGAAGTGCATCATGCTAAAGAAGAGGGAATTATAATTGATGCTCTTACTCTTCCAAAAGAAATTTTAGGAAATGAAAAAGGAGAAGTCATTGGTATGAGATGTATCAAAACTACTCTTGGTGAAAAAGATTCATCTGGTAGAGCTTCTTTTATTGAATTAGAAAATTCTGATTTTATAATGGATGTTGATACTGTTATAATGGCTCTTGGAACTTCTCCTAATCCATTAATTTCATCTACTACAAAAAATCTTGATATTAATAAATGGAAATGTATTGTAGCTGATGATAATGGACAAACTAGTAGAGAAGGTGTATTTGCTGGTGGAGATGCTGTATCTGGAGCTGCTACCGTAATTCTTGCTATGGGAGCTGGAAAAAAAGCTGCCAAAGCTATTGATGAATATATAAAATCTAAAAACAATTAATTTATAATTTAAAATACAGGCCTTTTTAAAAATAAAAAGTCCTGTATTTTTTATTTTTTCCATTCTAATAAAAATTCTTTTTCTTTAAATTCATTATCTTTTATCTCTTTTAATATTTTAAAATCATTAGAAAAATAAAATTTCTTAGCTCTAATATTTTTGTCATAAACATTTAAAAACAAATTTTCTTTTTTACTTTTTATAAAATCAATTAATTTTTTTCCTATTCCTTGATTTTGGAATTCCTCTTTTACAAAAATTCCTACAATATAATTCTCTTCAACTATTCCAAGAAATCCCTTTATTTTATTATTTCCTTCAAAAATATATACTTTGCTCTTAGGAATTATTTCTTTCACTAAAAAATAATTATTTTCCCAATATTTTTTACTTATAAAATTATGCGTTTTTATATTTGTTTCTAACCAAATTTGCATAATCTCATCTAAGTCAATTTTTCTAAATTCTCTTATCATTATTTTCCTTTATATCTCAATCTATAATAAATAATTCCAAAATATTCCCATAAAGTAGAATTAAAATTTTTTAAATTTAAATAATTTGGTATATAACTTTGAATCCCTCTATTCTTAGTAATTCCATAAAAATTACAAGGAAATGGATAAAATATAATTTCACCATCTTTAAAAACTTCCATACTTCTTTTCATATGAATAGCTGAAGTTACAAGTATTCCTCTTTTATGTTCATTTTTTTTCATAAGTTTTTTAGTATAAATTGCATTTTCTTTAGTATTTCTACTTTTTTCTTCTAATATAATATCCTTTTCTGGTATTCCCAAATCAATTAATTCTTTCTTATATACAGAACTTTCACTCACTACTTTTTCTAATACTTTCCCACCTGTAATATATATTGGTTTAGGATTTTTGTTATAAAGTTTAGCTACTGTAATAATTCTTTCTACTGCTTCTTGTCCTGGTATTATTCCCATTAAAGTATTACTTCTTATTCCACCACAAAGAAGTATATAACTATCCATATCTTCAATTTTATATTCCAAATTTACATTTGTTTTTTCAAGAGAAATTATAGGTTTAGATATGAAGAAATCACAAGAAAATAAATATAAAACAGTTCCTAATAAAAAAGAAAAAATTCCTAATTTTATTTTTTTATTTTTTAAAAATAAAATTCCAAACATTATAAATCCTAAAATAAATATTAAAGGTGAAAATATTAAAAGTGATATTATTTTTACAATATAAAACATTTCTTTCTCCATAATAATTTTTTATAAATTATATTATAAATTTTTATATAAAAAATAGGTCAGAATCATCTGACCTATCAATTATTTAATTTAGTGTTTATTACACACCCCAAGTATTAGGTGATTTATTCCATTTTAAAGCTATTTCTTGTTCTTCTTCAGTTAAGTATTTTTGTTCTGTTGCTAATCCAATTAAAGTTGTAAAATCAGATATATTTGTTAATTTTACTCCAGCATTAGCAAAATTTTCTTCAGCTTTTGTAAATTGATATGAGAATATTGCTACAACTTCAACTTCAGTAGCTCCAGCTTCTTTAGCAGCTTGAACAGCTTTTATAGAACTTCCTCCAGTAGAAATTAAATCTTCTATAACAATTACTTTTTTCCCTTCAAAATCTGCCCCTTCAATTTGTCTTCCAGCTCCATGGTCTTTTTTCTCAGAACGAATATATGCCATTGGAACATTTAATCTTTCAGCTATAAAAGCAGCCCAAGGAATTCCAGCTGTTGCTGTACCAGCTATTACATCAAACTCTTTTTCTTTTAAAACTTCGATAAATCCATCAACTACAACCTTTCTTTCTTCTGGATATCCTATCATTTTTCTATTATCACAATATATTGGACTTTTTATTCCAGATACAAAAGTAAATGGTTGTCCTACATTTAATTTTACAGCTCCTACAGATAATAATGAATGTGCTACTCCTCTTGCTCTATCCATCTTTTACATCACTTCCTTACCAATTTTTTTATTAATAAATTTTTTATTATTATATACTATATTTCCTCTTACAATTGTTGTAAGAACTTCTCCACCTTTTAAGAATCCCTCATAAGGTGTCCATCCACATTTAGATACGACATCTTCTTTTTTTATTCTTTCTGTTGTTTCTAAATTAATAATTACTAAATCTGCATCATATCCAATTTCTAGTTTACCTTTATTTTTTATATTAAATATTTTCGCAGTATTTTCACTCATTATTCTTGTTAAATCAGTTAAAGTTATTCTTCCACCAGCTACACCTTTTAACATCATTTCTAAAGAATGTTCAACCCCTGGTATTCCAAAAGTTAATTTTTCTAATTTTTCTTCTAATTTATGGGGAGCATGGTCTGTTCCTATTGTATCAATAGTCCCATCTATTATCCCTTCCCATAAAGCTTCATTGTCTTCTTTTGTTTTTAACTCAGGTTTCATTCTTAGAAGAGAATTCTTTAAAACATCTTTTTCATTTAAAAATAAATGGTGTGGTGTAACCTCTCCATATATCTTTAAACCTTTTTTCTTTCCAATTCTTACCATTTCAACTTCTTCTTTTGTAGATAAATGACAAAGATATACTGGAGTTCCTGTTTTTTCAGAAAGTTCTATAGCCTTTTGTACCATCTCTCCTTCTGCATGTACTCCTACTAATTTAGAAGCTCTAAAAATATTTTCTAATATTTTTTCATCTTCAACTAACATATTTCCTGTTGAAACATTCATAAAAACTTTTGTAGCTACTACTAAATCTTTAACTTTTTCTACTTCTGTGCTATTATCTAGTTTACTTCCACCAAAATAAAATCCATAGTTCACATAACTTCTTCCAACAGCATCTTTTTTCTTTTTTAGAAGTTCCTCTTCAGTTATTGTATTTGGAATTGTATTTGGCATATCAAAAAAAGTTGTAACTCCACCTTTAGCACATGCTTTACTTCCTGTTTCAAAATCTTCTTTATGAGTAAGTCCTGGGTCTCTCATATGTACATGAGGGTCTATTATCCCTGGAATTATATAATGACCTTTTGCATCTAAAATTTCCTCTTCCTCTTTTATGATTTCATCAGAAATTTCAACAATTTTTTCATTTTCTATTAATATATCTTTAAATTTTATTTCTCCATCAATAACTACTAATCCATTTTTTATTAGCATAGATTTCCCTCTTTTAATCCTTCTTCTATCTCAGCTATTACCATTTTTGTAGCATTTACTGGGTCTTCGTTTTTAGTTATAGGTCTTCCAACTACTAAGAAATCACAACCATTTAACATAGCATCTTTTGGAGTCATTATTCTTGTTTGGTCATTAGTAGCTGACCAAGCTGGTCTTACTCCTGGACATACAGTTTTAAATTCTTTTCCTAAAGCTTCTTTTATATATTTAGCTTCCCATGGAGAACAAACTACTCCATCCATTCCAGCTTCTTTTGTAAGTCTTGCTAGATTCATAGCTAATTCTTTTATACTTACTTCAGTCATAAATGTTTCTTTTACTTCTTCTTCTGATAAACTTGTAAGAATAGTTACAGCTATTAATAAAGATTTATCATTTATTTTTTTAGCTTCTTCAACTACTTTAGACATCATTTTTTTTCCACCAGAAGCATGTACATTAAACATAAATACATTTTCTTTAGCAGCAAATACAGAAGCCATAGCTGTAGTATTAGGAATATCATGGAATTTTAAATCTAAAAATATTTTTTTCCCTTTTTCAGCTAAATACTCTACCATTTTTCCTTTAGAATTTAAAAATAATTCAAGACCAACTTTATAAAAAGAAGCTGTGTCTCCTAATTTTTCTACTAATTCAACTGCTTTATCCATTGTTGGAAAATCTAAAGCTATTATTAATCTATCTTTTGCATTTATCATTTTTATCTCTCCTTAAACTTTATTTTTAATTTTATTATTTTTTAAAAGCCATTCCTCTTATATCTTGTAAATTTTCTAAATTATTTTCTTCTACATATCTTTCTAATCCTTCTTTTACCTCAACAGGTAACATTGGATTAGGGAATATTCCTGTTCCTATTGATACCATAGTTGCTCCAGCCATAATAAATTCTATAGCATCTTCATAAGAATTTATTCCTCCCATTCCAACTATAGGAATATTTACATTTTGAGCTACTTGATATACCATTCTTACAGCTACTGGTTTTACAGCTGGTCCTGAAAGTCCTCCCATAGTATTTCCTAATATTGGTTTTCCTGTTTTTATATCTATTCTCATACCTAAAAGAGTATTTATCATAGATATAGCATCAGCTCCGTTGGCTTCTACTATTTTTGCTATTTCTACTATATTAGTTACATTTGGAGAAAGTTTTACTATTAATGGTTTTTTAGTTAAAACTTTTTTAACCTCTCTAGTTGTTCTTCCAGCCACTTCTGGATTAGCTCCAAAAGCCATTCCTCCATCTTTTACATTAGGACAAGAGATATTTAATTCAACTAAAGCTATTTCTTCTATCTCATTTACCCTTTTTGCTATTTCAACATATTGTTCTACTGTACTTCCATTTATATTAACAATTAAATTTGTTGTAACCCCCTCTTTTTTTAATTTTGGGATTATTTCTTTTTCAAATACATCTATTCCAGGATTTTCAAGTCCAACACAATTTAATATTCCACTGGGAGTTTCAGCAATTCTTGGTCCCATATTTCCTGTTCTTGGCTCTAGTGTAAGTCCTTTTAATACAATTCCACCTAATTCATTAGGATTAAAATAATCTTTATATTCTAATCCAAAACCAAAACATCCAGAAGATGTAAGAATTGGATTATCAAATTCAACTCCTAAAAAGTTAACTTTTAACTTATTACTCATTCTATTTCCCCCCTTATTTACATCCACATGGTTCTAGATTTTTTGGATTAATATCTATTATCACTCTACTATCAAAAACAGGTCCATCATGACAAACTTTTTTCATTCCTTCATTAGTTAAGATTGAACATCCTACACAAGCTTTTACTCCACAAGCCATTCTCTCTTCTAAAGAAACTTCACAATATACTCCAAATTCTTGTGCTGTTTTACCTACAAATTCTAACATTTTGTGAGGTCCACAAGTATAAACTCCATCTATTCCACCTTTTTCTAATAAAGTTCTTAATGGCATAGTTACATTTCCTTTTATTCCTAAAGAACCATCATCAGTAGTTATATATGTTTCAATTCCTTCAAGATTTATATTATTTATTATTTCTAAAGCACCTTTATTTCTTCCACCACAAATATAGATTACTTTATTTCCATTTTCTTTTAATCTTTCTATAAGAAGTTTTGTAGGAGCTATTCCCATTCCTCCACCAACAACTATAATTGTTTTATTCTCAATATCAGTTGTAAATCCATTTCCTAATGGCCCTTGAATATTTAAAGTATCTCCCTCTTTTAAGTTTGCAAATTCTTTTGTACCTAAACCTTTTACTTCATAATAAAACTCTAAAATATTTTCTGATTTATTAATGTAGTGTAAACTTATAGGTCTTCTAAGGATTGTCCCTTGCCCTTTACATTGTAACATATAAAACTGTCCAGCTTTTGCTACATTGATAGACTTCTCTCCTTTTAATTTCATTAGATAATAAGTACCAAAAACTTGCTTATTTTCTAAAACTTTGCAATCTTCTAAAAACATATTCTCCTCCTATTTTTTTATCTCTCTTCCACAATAATAACAGAATGTTTTACCATTTATTATTTCTATCTTATTATCTGTTTGTTCAAATTTTGTTATACAATTATGATTTTCACAAACTTGTTCTTTTGAATAAATTATTTCATTTTTTTCTTTTTCTTTATAGTTTATATTTAATTTGTCAAGAGCTATCCCTATCATTGCTTCTCTAATAGGCACTCCATTTTTAGCTTGTTTAAAGTATAAAGCATGTTTTGTGTCATCTAAATCTATATTTATTTCATTTACTCTTGGTAAAGGATGTAAAATTATCATATTTTCTTTACATTTTCCAATAATTGTATCTTTTGAAATAATATATACATCTTTTAATTTTTCATATAATTCAGGTTTTTCAAATCTTTCTCTTTGAATTCTAGTCATATAAAGAACATCTACTTCTTTTAAAATTTCTTTATAGTCACTGACTAATTCATATTCAATTCCTTTTTCTTCTAATTCATCTATTATCTCTTTTGTAATTTGTAACTCATCTGGTGCTACAAAATAGAATTTTTTACATTGAAATTTTGAAAGAGCTTTTGCTAATGAGTGAACTGTTCTTCCATATTTTAAATCTCCTACAAAAGCTGTAACTAATCCATCAAGAGTTCCAAATTCTTTTTTTATTGTATATAAATCTAAAAGAGTTTGACTAGGATGTTCATTAGCTCCATCTCCAGCATTTATAACTGGTATATCAGATACATCTCCAGCAAATTTTGCTGCTCCATCTCTTAAATGTCTCATTATTACAATATCAGAATATCCATTTATCATCTTTATAGTGTCTCTTAAACTTTCTCCTTTTTTTAAAGAAGTAGCATCTGGACTATCAAACCCTAAAACTTTTGCTCCTATTCTAAAACAAGCTGATGTAAAAGATAATCTTGTTCTTGTAGAAGGCTCAAAGAAAAGAGTCGCAGCTATTTTATTATGAATTAACTCTTGTTTTGGGTCTTTCTCTAATTCTTCAGCTCTTTTTAAGATTTCTAAAATTTCTTCTCTGTCAAATTCTTTCATTGAAATAAAGTTTCTCACAGCTATCCCCTTTCATAAAAAAAGGAATAAAAATTACAATTTTAGTAATTCCTATTCCTTGAAATATTAAAATAATTATAAATGGTGTATTGAAAAATAAAAAGATTTAAAAAATTTTCTTTATAAAAAAATTTTGAAAAATTTTTTATAAGTCCTTTCATTGTGTTTTCAATACCCTCCTTTTGTTTTTTCACAATTTTAGAGATTATATCACATTTTTCTTTTTTATTCAAGAATATTTTTGGACTATTACTAAAAATTTTATTATTCTTTATTTTTCATACTTTCTACATTTATTATACACTTTTTCATCTACCATAGCAACTATATATATTCCTTCATTTTGATATTCTTCTGATAAAACAGAACTATTATTATGAATATATGCTGATACATAAGTATCTGTATAAGGAATTATATATTCTACTTTTCTTAAATCTTCTGGTAATTTTTCTATTGCTTTTTCTAATAATAAATCTACATTTATATTTTCTTTTGCACTTATTCTTACTGTTTCATAAGTTGATAATTTTTCCTCTATCTCCAACAATTTTTCTTCAGTTATTTTATCTGTTTTATTAAGAGCTAATATTGTTGGCTTATCTTCACAACCAAGTTCTTTAAGAACTCCCTCTACAACAGAAATTTCTTTAAATAAATTTTCACTTGATGAGTCTACTACATGTATTAGTGTGTCTGAAAAAATTACTTCTTCTAATGTAGATTTAAAAGCTTCTACTAAGTCATGTGGAAGTTTTCTAATAAAACCAACTGTATCTATCACAGCAACTTCTTTTTTATCTTTTAATTCTACAACTCTAACTGTGGTATCTAAAGTAGCAAATAACATATTTTCAGCGAAAACATCTTCTGTTTTATTACTATTATCTTTACAATAATTTTTTACAATTAAGTTTCTAAGAGTAGATTTTCCAACATTTGTATAACCTACTAAAGAAATTTTTCCCATATTAGATTTCTCTCTTTTTTCTCTTTGAGTTCCTCTAATTTTTTTTATTTTTTCTAATTCTGTTTTCAAATTAGATATTTCATCTTTTATTTTTCTTCTATCTAACTCTAGTTTTGTTTCTCCAAGCCCTCTATTCCCTAGACCTCCACCAATTCTAGATAACTCAGTTCCAAAACCTATTAATCTTGTTCCTTTATATTTTAATTCAGCTAATTTTACTTGAATTTTTGCTTCTTTTGTTCTAGCTCTTCTTCCAAAAATTTCTAATATCAAAGATGTTCTATCAATTACTCTACATCCTATATTATCTTCTAAGTTTCTTATTTGTATTCCTGATAACTCTTCATCAAATATTATTAAATTAGCTGCCCTAATTTGTTTAGCTCTAGCAAGTTCTATTACTTTTCCACTTCCAATATAAAAACTTTTATCTATTTTACTTCCTTTTTGTAATATCATATGCACTGTTTCTATATCACAAGCACTAGCAAGTTCTTTTAACTCATCTAAACTTTCTTGACTCTCTCTTCCAACTAAAATAGCATATTCTTTATAATCTTCATCTATATTTCTAGCTCTTAATTCTTTTTCAATTTCTTGAACTTTAGCTAAATAATTATAATCTTCTACAGTAGAAAGATTTTTAGATAAATACTCTTCATGTAAAATATTATTGTCTTGAACTTTACAAAATCCCATTGAAATTCCATTTATCTTTCCATCTTTATTAATTCCAATAGCTGAAATAGCATCTAATTTTAATTCTATAAGTGCTGAAATATCTACATCTGAAAGTTTTGGATTTCCATTTGGATGAGTATGAATAATTCTTATTCCACAAAGTTTTCTCTCTTTATACTCTACTTTTGGTAAAGTAGCACTTCCACTATCCCCTATATTGATATCTAAAATTTTTCCATTTCTATCTATTGCTATACTAATCTCTTTATTTATTAAAGTACTAATTTCTACAATTTTTAAAATAATATCTTCTCTTAAAAATTTTCCTTTTTCTATTTTTTCTTCAAATAAATTTTCAAGTTCTTTTAATAAATAATCTTTAACTCCTTGGATATTTCCACCTATCATTTTATCCTCCTATATTGATTACTTATTTTTCTATTTTCTAAAAAGAACGACTAAAAAGTCGTTCTCTCTAATTAGTATTTTTTCATTAATTCTTTTACAGTCTCAACTACTTTTGATTTTTCAATTTCAATAGTTTCATTTGTTCTTCTTATTTTTAATTCAACAATTCCTTCAGAAGATTTTTTACCACAAACCACTTTAAATGGGAATCCGATTAAGTCAGCATCTTTAAATTTGAAACCAGCTCTTTCGTTTCTATCATCATAAATAGTTTCTATTCCATTTTCTTCTAATAAATTATGTAATTCTTCAGCTAAAGAAACTTGAGTTTCATCTTTCATATTAGTTGCTATTACATCTACTATAAATGGAGCAATTGCTGTTGGCCAAATAATACCATTTTCATCATTATTTTGCTCAATAGCAGCTGACATTGTTCTAGAAATTCCTATTCCATAACATCCCATTTCCATAACAACTTCTTTTCCATTTTCATCTAATACAACTGCATGCATTGGAGTAGAATATTTTTTACCTAATTTAAATATATGTCCACATTCTATTCCTCTTGCTACTCTTAAAGGTTTTCCACAGATTGAACAGATATCTCCTTCTTTAACTTTTCTTACATCAGCTACTATATCAGCTGTATAATCTCTTCCATAATTTACATTTAAATAGTGAGTATCTTTTTGATTTCCTCCAGCTGTGTGGTTAGGAATATTTATTACAGACTCATCAGCTATAACTGTTATTCCTTTTGATTTTAAATCTAATCCATATGGTCCTATGAATCCTTTAAATAATCCTAATTTTTCAATTTCTTCATCAGTTAACATAACTATATCTATTGTATCTATAAGATTTTTTACTTTAACTTCGTTAACTTCTATATCCCCTCTTATTAATACCATATAAGGTTTATCATTAACTACATCTTTATACATTATAGCTTTAACTGTTCTTTCTATTTCTACTTCTAAACTTTTTACAACATCTTCTATCTTTGCAATATTTGGAGTTGGAACTAATACTGGTTCTTTTAATTCTTCTTTAGGAAGATTTGTTATTACATTTGTAGCTTTTTCTACATTTGCCCCATAATGACAAGAATCACAGAAAATTAATTCATCTTCTCCTGAGTTTGCCATAACATGAAATTCTTTTGAACCACTACCACCAATTGCCCCTGAATCAGCATCAACTATTCTAAAATCTAATCCACATCTTGAGAATATTTTTGAATAAGCTTGTTGCATATTATCAAATTCTTTATCAAGTCCTTCTCTATCTACTGAAAAAGAATATCCATCTTTCATAAGGAATTCTCTTCCTCTCATAAGTCCAAATCTAGGTCTTCTTTCATCTCTAAATTTAGTTTGTATTTGATATAAATTTATTGGTAATGCTTTATATGAAAAGATATCACTTCTAACAATATCAGTTATTACTTCTTCATGAGTAGGTCCTAATACAAAATCTCTTTCGTGTCTATCTTTTAATCTAATCATTTCAGCACCCATTACATCCCATCTTCCTGACTCTTGCCATATTTCAGCTGGTTGTAATACAGGCATAAATAACTCTACAGCTCCTGCTTTATTCATCTCTTCTCTTACAATATTTTCTACTTTTCTAAGAGTTCTATATCCCATTGGCAAATAAGTATAAACTCCACTAGCCAATTTTTTTATCATTCCTGCTCTAAGTAATAGTTTGTGACTTACTATTTCTGCTTCTTTTGGGGTTTCTTTTAGAGTTTTTATATAATATTTACTAAATCTCATTATTCCCTCTTTCCTCCTTAAAATTTCTTCAAATTGTACTCTTCATTCTATCATACTTTTTTATTTTTTAAAAGTTTTTTAAATACTTTCTTTAAATTTATCTAAAATATCTCTTGATAAATATTCGTTATTTATTTTTCCATTATTTTTATTTAAATAATCTAAACAAATTTCTTTTACAAGTTTTATAGTTTTAACATCTTGAGTTATATCTATAAATTTTAAATCACTAAAACCAGATTGTTTTACACCAAATATTTCTCCAGCTTTTCTAAGCCTTAAATCCTCTTCAGCTATTTCAAAACCATCATTTGTTTTTTCCATTATTCTCATTCTAGCTTTAGTATTATCATTATCACTATTAGAAATTAAGAAACAATAAGATTGATACTCTCCTCTTCCAACCCTTCCTCTTAATTGATGTAATGAAGATAATCCAAATCTTTCTGCATTAATAATTGTAATAATACTTGCATTAGGCACATTTACCCCAACTTCTACTACTGTTGTAGAAAGTAAAATATCTATCTCTTTATTTTTAAATTGTTTCATTATTTCATCTTTTTCTTGATTTTTCATTTTTCCATGAAGAATTCCTATTTTTCTATTAGAAAATATATTTTCTATTTCTACTTTATATTCTTCAACAGATTTTGCTGAAATTTTGTCACTATCTTCTATTAATGGTACTATAAAATAACTTTGTCTTCCCTCTTTTAATTTTTTTTCAATAAATTCATAAACTTTTTGTAAATCACTATCATTATTTATCCATTTAGTTTTTATAGGTTTTCTTCCTGGTGGTAATTCGTCTATTATGGATACATCTAAATCTCCATATATACTTAAAGCTAAAGACCTTGGAATTGGAGTAGCACTCATTACTAATAAATTAGACAAAATTCCTTTATCTCTCAATTTTTTTCTTTGTACAACTCCAAATCTATGTTGCTCATCTATTACTATTAATCCTAAATTTTTAAATTCTACATTATCTTCAATTAAAGCATGAGTTCCTATTAAAAGTTGAGCTTCTCCATTCTTTATATCTTCAAGTAATTTTTCTTTTTTCTTTCCTTTTATACTGCCTGTTAGTAAATCTACTCTCACTCCTAAATTTTCAAATTCTTCTTTTACAGAAAGATAATGTTGTGTAGCTAATATTTCTGTTGGAGCCATTATTACACCTTGATAATTATTTTCTATTATATATAATAATAAAACCATTGCCACTATAGTTTTTCCACTTCCAACATCACCTTGTATAAGTCTATTTATATATATTCCCTCATTTAATTCTTTATATATTTCTGTAATAACTTTTTTCTGAGCCTTTGTCAGTTGAAAACCTAAATTTTCAAGATAATTTTTTACCAGATTTCTATTATCTTTTAACTTATAATTTCTTTCATGTAAATTTCCAGATACATATTTATTTTGTAAAATTCCCATTTCTAATACTAATAATTCTTCTATAGCAAATCTTCTTTTTCCCTCTTCTAATAATTTTTTATTTTCTGGAAAATGAATTTCTTTCAAAGCAGATTTTCTATCTAAAATTTTATATTTTTCTACAATTTCATTTGGAATATTTTCATAAAAATATTTTGAATAATTATTTAATATTTTTTTTAAAATTTTTCTTAAAGAATTTTGAGTAAATGCTTTTGTTGTACTATATATAGGTAATATTTCTCCCTTTGAAACTTCCTGTTGATTAGATACTTTTTTATATTCTGGATTTGTCATTTGAAAATTATATCCAGGTTTTACTTGACCTATTAGTATATACTCTTCTCCAACTTTTAAAGTTTTTGCTAGATAAGGCATTTGAAACCAAACTACATCTATAACTCCAGTTCCATCTGTAGCTCTTGCTTTAGTCATCTTTACTCTTGAAGGTATATATGGATTTGTTATAGATAAAAACTGTACTTTTAAAACTACATACTCATTTCCTCTCAATTCTTCTATTTTTTTTATATTTGTTCTATCATCATAGGCTCTAGGAAAATAATAAATCAAGTCTTTCAATGTAAAAATTCCTAAAGATAAAAGATTTTTTTTCTCTTTAGGAGTTATATTATCTAAATTTTCTATTTTTTCAAAAATTATTTCATAATTATCTTCCATAATCTTCTCCAATATTTTTTTATTTTTTATTATATCATATTATTTAATAAATAACTCTAAAAATAAGTTCTATATTTAATAATTATATTGTATAATATAAAAAAATAAGAGGTGATATAATTGAAAGAAAAAATTATTACAGAAAAAAAAGTCCCTGCTGTTGAAAAAGCTGATAAAATTTTTGAATTTTTATATATTAGAGAAAAAGCTAATCAATCTACTATATCTAAAGAATTAAATATACCAAAAGCTACTACTCATAGGTTATTATCAGTATTAACTGAATTAAATTATTTAAATTTTGAAGATCATCTATATTCTCTTGGAGAAAAATTCTCTATTTTTTCAAATAAAAATGATAAATATACTTTAATAAAAAATATATCTCATCCTTATTTAGAAGAGCTTTCTTTAAAATTTAAAGAAACTTTTAAATTAAGTGTATTAGATGATAATGTTATTAGATGTATTGCAAAGATTGTAAGTGGCGATTTAATTAAAGTTTCTGTAAATGAAAACTCTATCTATCCACTACATGCTGGAGCTGCTAGTAAAATTTTAATTTGTCAACTTAGTGAAAGTAGGTTAAATAAATTATTACCACCTACTTTACCAAAATATACTGAAAATACAATTACTGATAGAGAAGAATTAAAAAAAGAACTTTTTAAAATTAATATTAATAAGCTTTCTTTTGATAATATGGAACATTCAGAAGAAATTAAAGCTGTTGCTGTACCAATTTTAACTGAATCAAATAAAATTATTGCCGCTATTAGTTGTCCTTGTTTTTCTGATGACTTAACACAAGAAAAAACTAATTTTTTAATTTCTGAAATGAGAAAAGCTTCTTCTGAAATTTCAAAAAGATTAAAATATTTTAAATAATATTCCTATAAAATATTTTATTATAATCTAAAAATAAATTTAGAAAATAATAAGTTTTTAATTTATTATAGAAAATTAAAAACTTTATATTAATATTAAATAAAAAATATTAATTAAATTTAAATATATAAGTTAGAATTAAAAAAGCTGAAGATTTTAAAATTATCTTCAGCAATTTTTATATTAAAATTTATTTAATTTAAATATTAATTTTATCTATAGTTTTATAAAACTCCAAATTTTTTAAATGCTTCTGTAGAACTCATTCCATTTCTTATCGCTTCTACAAATTTATTTTCACCTTTTATTTTTTCTAAAGCCTCTTCTATTACTTTTTCTTCCACTTCTCTTGGAACTACTACAACTCCATCTTCATCTGCCACTATTAAATCTCTGTTATGAATTGTCACGCCTCCTATTTCTATAGTACAACGAAAATCCACAACTTGAGTTCTTACTCCAGAATCTTGAGCATAACTTCCCATACTAAATATTGGCCAATCTATTTTCTCAATTTGTCTTGTATCTCTATGGTATCCATTGATTATAGCTCCTACTCCTCCTCTGTATTTAGCAGTAGTTGTTAATAACTCTCCCCAATAAGCACATCTTTGAGTTCCACCAGTGCAAATATAAATTTCATTTTCTTCTATTTGATCTAGTGCTTCTGTTAATCTTCCAAAAGGTTTTTCTTGAGGACCAAAAACATCAATCATTAATACTGTCATTGCATAACCAACTATTTTTTGCCCTTTTTTCATAGCTTTTATTTGTGGTGGTAAAATTTGATGATAATATCCATAAGAATCTAAAATATCTCCTATAACAGAAGTATTTAATTTTTCTTTTATTATTTCTAATAATTCATTTTTATTTAATTTCATCATAATTACTCCCTCTATTCTAATCTTTTACTATTTTTTCTGTTTTCTCATTGCTGAATAAGCAGATAATATTGATAATAATAAAAATACTATAGTTATTGGTCTCGTCCATAAAAATGAATATGACCCTTCATACATAAGAACAGCTTTTCTTAAATTTGTTTCTAACATAGGTCCTAAAATTACTGATAATACTATAGGGGAACTAGGCATTTTTATTTTTCCCATAATATATCCTATTATTCCAAAAGCAAAAGTTACTCCTACATCAAATACACTATTATTCATTGAATAAGAACCTATTGATGATAACATTAATATACTAGGAATCATCATTATCTTTGGAATTTCAACTATTCTACTATAAAATTTTATTCCTGCTAATCCTATAACTAATAATAAAATATTTCCTAAAATCATAGAACTAAATAATCCATACACAATTTCAGGATTTTGTTCAAATAATAATGGCCCTGGTGTCAATCCTTGAATTATTAAAGCTCCTAAAAGCACAGCTGCTACTGCATCTCCAGGTACTCCAAGAGTTAATAATGGAACTAAAGCTCCACCTGTTACTCCATTATTTCCTGATTCTGGGGCACAAATTCCCTTTAAATTTCCATTTCCAAATTCTTCATTTTTATTGCTTCTTTTTACTTCATTATAACATACAAAAGCTGCAATATCTGCTCCTGCTCCAGGAATAGCTCCTATAAAAGTTCCTATTATCCCTGATTTTAAAATTGTAGGTGCACATTTCTTAATTTCAGATAAACTCATATATGATCTATCCATCTTAATATTTGTTTTTATTTCTTTTTCATTTATTAGAGCTTCTATTTGATTAAAAACTTCTGATACTGCAAATAATCCTATTAAAACTGGAATAACAGAAAATCCATTCAATAAATCTACTATTCCAAAAGTAAATCTTGGATAACTTGTAATATAATCCATTCCAGCTGTAGAAATTAATAATCCTACAACTCCTGCAGTTATTCCTTTTAAAAAGTTTTCAGCTGATATACTAGCTATTATAGTTAATCCAAATAAGGCTAAAGCAAAATATTCTGGAGCTGAAAATCTTAAAGCAAATTTTGCTAAAACTGGTGAAATCGTAACAAGAGCAACACAACTTATTAATCCTCCACAAGCTGAAGCTATTGTCGAAGCACTCAAAGCTTTAGCTGGATGTCCTTGTTTTACCAATGGATATCCATCAAAACATGTTGCTGCTGAAGCTGGAGTTCCAGGAGTATTTAAAAGTATTGCAGATATAGAGCCTCCATAAATAGCTCCTACATATATACCTACTAACATTATAAGTCCTGTAACTGCATCCATTCCAAAAGTAAATGGTAATAATATAGCAACTCCCATTGTAGCTGTAAGACCTGGTAAAGCTCCTATTATGATTCCTCCACCTACACCTAAAACTAAATATATAAAGTTTCCTATTTGTAAAGCTGTTCCTAATCCTGTTAATAAATTTCCTAACATAATTTTCCTCCTATATTAATATTCCCACTGGTAAAGATACTTTAAACGCATATGTGAATAAAAGATATAGACCTAACGGAAAAATTATTGAATAAACTATCTTTAAAATTAATGAATTCTTTTTTAAAATAGAAATTACTACAAAAGAAAATAAAATTGTTGATGTCAAATAACCAAGTCTTCCTATTAGAAAGATATAAACAGCAAAAACTCCAATAGTTAATAAAGTTGACTTTGGGCTTTGTTCTATTTTTTCTTTTGTTTCTCCTTTTTTATCTTCTATTACCTTAAAAATAAAAATTAAAGCACTTAATATAAATAATATAATTGAAATAACTTTTGGAAAAAAATCAGGTCCTAAACCACTATCACCTATATAACTCATATCAAAATTGCTAGCAGAATAGTATACTATTGCACTAACAATACATAACAAAATAGAAAATATTTTTTCTAACAAAACTTCCTCCTTTTTATTTAAAAAAGGGATTAATGAAAATCCCTTTTTTGACATACATTAATTTCTTAGTTTAAATTATCTATAATTTCTTTTATTACTTTTGTATCATCTTCTATGAATTTTTCGAAATCTTTAGGTCCTAGATATTTTACGCCAAAGTTTGCATTATTCATAAAGTTATTAAAGTCTTCTGATTTTGTAACTTTTTCTATTGCATTATTTAATGTATCAACTATTTCTGGATCTGTTCCTTTTGGCACAGCTATTCCTCTCCAAGTTCCAGAAACTATATCATATCCTAATTCACCTAATGTTGGTATTTCAGGTAAAGTAGCAGATCTTTCTGTAGCCATTAATCCTAATGCTCTAAATTGCCCAGATTTTATTTGTCCAATTGCTTCTCCAGGTCCCATTAAAGTAAAATCAGCATGATTTCCTAATAAAGCTGGAACAACTTCTCCTGCTCCATTATAAGGAATATGATTAAATTTAACTCCTACCTTATTTTCTATTGCTAAAGCATAGAAATTAGGTTTAGCTGTACTTGCAAATTTAACTTTTTCTGGTCTTGCTTTTGCATCATCTAAAATATCTTGGAAAGTTTTATATTTAGAATCTTTTCCAACTAAAACTACTGCTGGGTCCATATTAACTAATGATACTAAGTCAAAATTTTTATATGTTATTGGTGATAACTTCATTAATGGTAAAGATACAATTTCTCTTGTTATCATTGTGATTGTATAACCATCTTTTTTAGATGTAGAACCTGCAGTCATTCCTACTGCCCCTGCTCCACCTGTTCTGTTTACAATTATAACTGGTTGCCCTAATTCTCTTTCTAATAGACTTCCTAATTTTCTTGCTACTGCATCAGTTCCTCCACCTGCTGCAAATGGAACAATTAAGTTGATATTTTTAGTTGGATAATCTTTTCCAAAAGTAAAAATACCTAAAATCATAAATAATAGTGCTACCAATTTTTTCTTCATAACAAATCCTCCTTGTTTTTTCTAAAACATTTTGTTTTTTTTTAGAGATATAAGTTTTTTTTACAATCTCTAAATCACTAATTAATATATTTATACATTATTTTTTATTTTTTATCAATTCTTTTTTTTAAAAAAAATTTCGTATATGAAATTTTTTTACCATTCTCTTAATTCTTTTACTTTTGTAATTTATATTTTTGTACTTTCTTTTTTTATTTAAAATTCCATATATGGAATCTTTTTGCTTTTTTTTACTTTTCTTTTTTCTATTTTATAGATAATATATGATTAAATTATATTTTAGGAGGTTTCTATGGAAAATATTATATTAAAAGTAATTTCTCTTATTTTTATAATCTTTTTTGGATATTTTTTAAAAAAACTTTCTTTTTTTAAAAAAGATGATTATAAATTAATTTCCAAAATAGCAATAAATATAACATTGCCTGCTGCTACTATAATTAGTTTTCAAAGTTTTACTAAAGATAACTCTCTTATTATTTTTATTTTTTTAGGAATTTTTTGTAATCTTTTACTCTTACAAATAGGTTCTTTTATTTCCAAAAATAAAAATAATAAAATAAGGGCTTTATATATGATATCTAGTTCTGGATATAATATGGGTTCTTTTACAATTCCTTTTTTATCTAATATTTTAGGCCCTCTTGGAGTTATTGGTGCTTGTATGTTTGATACTGGTAATGCTCCTTTTTGTATAGGAGGAGCTTATGCTATAACTAATTTACATCTAAAAAACTCTTCAAATCAGAATTTAAAAGAAATTTTAATGAGATTAATTTTTTCACCAGCTTTTTTAATTTATATTATATTAGTTTTTTTATCTTTTAACGATATTAAAATTCCAACTTCTTTTATAAATTTTATAACTCCAATTGGAAGCTCTAATACTTTTTTATCAATGTTAATGATTGGAATGATGTTTGAAATAGAATTTAAAAAAGAATATTTTATTCAATCTCTAAGTATTTTATTTACAAGATATATATTTGCTTCCATTATAGCTTTTATATTTTATAATTTCTTACCTTTCTCATTAGAGATTAGAAAAATAATTACAATTATAATGTTTGCTCCTATCTCAGGACTTAGTCCTATATTTATCGATAAATGTAATGGCAATGTTGGTTTGGCTGGATTTATTAGTTCTATTTCTATTATTATTAGTGTAATTATAATGATTTCTCTACTATTTATTATTTAATTTTATAATTATAATTTTCTAAACAATAAAAAAGACTATAATAATTTAAATTATTATAGTCTTTTCTTGATTATTTATAATTATATTATTATCTAACTAGCCAACCACCATCTACAGCTAATATATGTCCATTTACATAATCTGATGCTCTACTTGCTAAAAATACTACTGTTCCCATTAAATCAAATGGTTCTGCCCATCTATCTGCTGGTATTCTACTTAATATCTCTGCATTTCTTTTTTCATCGGCTCTTATAGGAGCTGTATTAGCTGTTTTTATGTATCCTGGAGCTATTGCATTAACTTGAATATTTTTACAAGCTAGTTCATTAGCAAAAGCTTTTGTTATTCCCGCTACTCCATGTTTACTTGCTGTATACGGTGGAACAAATTTTCCTCCTTGGAATGATAACATTGAAGCTATATTAATTATTTTTCCACTTCCTTGCTCTACCATAACTTTAGCTACATCTTGACTCATATAATACACAGCATTTAAATTTATATTTATTACTGCTTCCCAATCTTCATCTTTATATTCTAATAATGGAGCTCTTCTTATTGTTCCAGCATTATTTACTAGTATATCTATTTTTCCATAAACTTTCATACATTCTTCTACTGATGCTGTTACTTGTTTTCTATCTGTTAAATCAGCTTGATAAAAGTGAATCTTTCTTCCTTCTGCTTCTACTAATTTTCTTGTTTCTTCCCACTCTTTATCATAAGTAACTACAAATAAATCTGCTCCAGCTTTCGCAAAAGCCACTACATATCCTTGACCTAGTCCAGTATTTCCTCCTGTCACTATTGCAACTTTTCCTTTCAAAGAAAAGAAATCCATTGAGAATTCGTTTAACATAATTTCCTCCTAAATAATACTATCTTAAATCTTTCATCTCTATATGATCCATATCTGTAAAAGTTTGATTTTCTCCAACCATTCCCCAGATAAATGTATAACTTGCTGTTCCTACTCCACTATGAATTGACCATGAAGGTGAAATTACAGCTTCTTCTTTTTTCATAACTATATGTCTTGTTTCTGTTGGTTCTCCCATTAAATGAAATATTCTTGTGTCTTCTTCCATATCAAAATAAAAATAAACTTCCATTCTTCTATCATGTGTATGACATGGCATACTATTCCATACAGAACCATCTTCTAACATAGTCATTCCTATAACTAATTGACATGATTGACAAACATCTGGATGTATATATTGGTTTATTGTTCTTTTATTCGATGTTTCAATACTTCCTAATTTTACTTTTCTAGCATCCTCTAATCCTATTTTTACTGTTGGATATTTATGATGAGCTGGAGCTGAGTTTAAATAAAATTTAGCTGGTTTTTCTGGATTTAGAGATTTAAATGTCACTTTTTCTATTCCCATTCCTACATAAATAGCATCTTTATTATTTAAAGTATATTCTTCTCCATCTAATGTAACTACACCTGCTTCTCCAACATTTATAATTCCCATCTCTCTTCTCTCTAAAAAGAAATTAGAACCTAATTCTTTACTTCCTTCTAATTTTATTTCTTCTGTTGTTGGACAAACTCCCCCAACAATTATTCTATCATAATGCGAATAAACTAATTTTATATTATTTGTTGTAAATAAATCTTGTATTAAATATTCTTCTCTAAGTCTTGTTGTGTCATATGACTTAGCATCTTTATTACTTGATGCATAACGAATTTCCATATAATCCTCCTAATTTAATCTTGACTATATAATATTATTTTATCATATATATACTATTTTATCAAACCTAAAAGTTGTGGTAAGAATAATGAGAATGAAGGTACAAAAGTTACTATAAATAAAATAACTATCGTTACCGCATAAAATGGTAATAACCACTTAAATACTTCTTCTATTGTAACTCCTCCAACTTTACAACCTGTAAACAATATTGGTCCTACTGGTGGAGTAATTGTTCCTATACATAAGTTGAATACTAACATTATTCCAAAATGAACTGGTGTCATTCCAAAACTTTGAACTATTGGTAAAAATATTGGTGTAAATATCAATACTGCTGGAGTTGGATCCATAAAAGTACCGACTATCAATAATAATATATTCATTATTATCAAAATAATTATTTTACTATCTGTTATTCCCAAAAGAATTTCAGCTATTTTTTGTGGAATATGAGCAAAAGCCATTACCCAAGACATTATAGAAGATACTCCTATCATAAAAATAACTATAGCTGTCATCTGAGCTGAACTTAAAAATATTTTTGGTAAATCACTCATTTTCATTTCTTTATAAATAAAAGATAAAAATAGTGAATATACAACAGCAATAGCTGAGCCTTCTGTAGCTGTAAATATTCCTTTTAATATTCCGCCTATTACTATTACTATTAATAATAAACTTGGAATAGCATCTAATACTGTTTTTATTATTATTTTTTTATTTACATCAGTTTCAGATTTATAATTTAATTTTTTTGCCATAATAGCTGCTACTATCATTACACCTATTCCCCAAAGTATTCCTGGTATATAACCTGCTATAAATAAAGCTGATACTGATACACTTCCAGCAACTGTTGAATATACAATTAGAGTGTTACTTGGTGGTATTAACATTCCTGTTGGAGCAGAAGATATATTTACTGCTGCACTAAATTTTCTATCATATCCTTCTTTTTCTTCTATTGGAGAAATTGTTCCTCCGACTGCTGCTGCAGCTGCAACTCCTGAACCACTAATAGCTCCAAATAGCATATTAGCTACAACATTGGCTTGTGCTAAAGGTCCATAAAATTTTCTTCCAAATAATTTAGCACAATTTATAAGTCTTATAGCTATTCCACCTGTATTCATTATATTTCCTGCTAGTATAAAAAAGGGAATAGCCAATAATGAGAAAGAATTTGTTCCTATAAATACTCTTTGAGCAGATGTTATCATAGCTCCATCAAAAGGTAAAATTAATAGCATAGCCATGGTAGAAGATAAACCTATACTAATACTAATAGGAACCCCTAAAGCTAAAAATATTGCTAATGATATAAATATTATTAATCCTACTTGTACTGCTAAATCCATATATTTCTCCTTTTAATCTTTTTTAGCAATTTTTGTTATATTCAAAATTGCATAAAATATTATAAATATCCCACTTATTGGAATAGCAGAATAAACAACACCCATTGGTATTTGTAATGCTGCATCTAATTGTCCCATTTGTCTTAGAGAACTAAAATATCCTCCATAAATCATAACAGTTATAACAAAAATTGTTATAATTATTTCTTGAATAATATCTATTATTTTTCTAATTGGTGGAGAAGCAAGATCTCTAACAAAAGATATTTGCATATGTTCTCTTTTTCCAAATACATAAGCTGAACCATACATTACTAACCATACAAAAAGATATTGAGATGTTTGCTCTGTTACTATACTCGGATTGTTAAAAAAGTATCTTGTTATAACTTGCCATGTTACTAGAAGAGTCATTACACCCATTATTACTATACAAAATTTTTCAATAATCTTGTCTAAAATATTTTTTATTTTTTCCATAAGTCTACTCCTTATAAGAACTTAATTATTGTGCTAATGCTCTTACGTCTGAGTATATTTTTTTAGTCATTTCTGATCTATTTGCTACTTCTTCTTGTAAAGGTTTAACTCTTTCTTGGAATGGTTTTATATCTACTTCTATAAATTTAGCTCCATTTTCTACTGCTACTTTTTTAGCTACTTCTACGTTTTCATTCCATACTTCAAATTCATTTTCAATAGTTTGTTTCATTAAATCATCAAATATTTTTCTATTTTCTGGAGACATTCCATTATATAATTTTTCATTGATAATGATTAAATCTGGAACCATTAAATGATTAGTATAAGAGAAATATGGTGCTATTTCATAATGTTTTAAATCAACATAAGTAACTTCATTGTTTTCTCCACCTTCAATAACTCCTTGTTGAACTGCTGTATAAACTTCTCCTTGTCCCATAGGAGTTCCTATTCCTCCCATATAGTCTACCATTTTTTTCATTGTATCAGATTGCATTACTCTAAATTTATATCCTTTTAAATCTTCTGGTTTTGTCATTGGTTTATCTGTGTATAAACATCTTCCTCCAGCTGTAAAAGCTCCGATTACTTCAAAACCACTTGATTTTACTGATTCAAATAATGGATCTAATACATCTGATAAAAATACTTTCTTTTGATGTTCTAAACTATCATATAAATATGGTAATCCTATTACAGCAAAATCAGAATTGAAACTTTCAACTACTGGATTTCCTACTACAGACATTTGAATGACTCCATTTTGTACTAACTCTGCTGTTGCTCTTTGATCTCCTAATAATTCATTAGGTGAAATTTCTAATTTGTATGCTCCTTTCGTTTGCTCCTCTAATTGTTTACTAAACTCTTCTAAAGCTTTATATTGTGGATGATTTTCAGATTGGTTAAAAGCAACTTTCAAAACTTGAGTTTTTACTACTTCTTCTTTACCTGCTACCTTTTCTTTATCTCCAGAACAACCCATTAACATCCCCATAGTTAATAAACTTCCAATAAATAATACTTTTTTCATATTAATCCTCCCTATTTTTTATTAGTCCGTATTTAAGAACTAGTTCGTATTTAAGTATATTTATTATATACTATATTTTTTAAATAGTGTCAAGGATTTTTTTATATTTTTTGTATTTTTTATAAAATTATTTTCGAAATAAATACATATTATATATATTTTATATTTTTAAGTAGCTTTTTTTTTATTTTTCTGGTATTATTTTAATTAGAAAAATTTTAGAAAGTAGGAAAAAATATGGAAAATATTCATAAGCCAACTGAAAGAGTAATAAATATTTTAAACATAATTGCTAAAAATTCAGGAAAATTAACATTTTCAAATATTTCAAAATTATTAGTCATACCTAAAAGTACTCTTTCTCCTATATTAAAAACTCTCACAGAACTAGAAGTAATTATTTTAGACCCCAGTTCTCAAACATACTCTATTGGTTTATCAAGTTTCCAAATAGGTCAAGCTTATTTAGAAAATAAAAGTGGTTTAAATATTATAAAATCACATATGAGAATTATTTCTGAAAAATGTAACGAAACTTGTCAATTGGGAATTAATCATAATCATGAAGTTCTTTATCTAACAAAAGTAGAATCATCTCATCCGATAAAGCTTCTTTCTTCTATTGGACACAATTTACCTTTATATTGTACTGCTTTAGGAAGAGTTTTTTTAATGGATTATTCTGAGTCAGCTATTAGAAATTTATACTTAAAAGGTTTAGAAAAATTTACTCAAAATACTGTTGACAATATAGACGACTTAATCAATATTATTAATATATCTAAAAAAAATCAATTTGCATCTGAATTTGGCGAGGTCACTTCTGATGCTTGTTGTATTGCGGTTCCTATCTATATCAATAATAATATTAGAGGAGCAATTGGAGTTAGTTTATCTACTATAAGAGCTACTGAAGAACATATTACTAATATAAAACTTTTATTAAAAGAACATTCTTCTTTAATAACTAAAGAATTTGAAGAATTAAATATAAAAAGTATTGTATAATTTTAATTATTTTTTTATTTGTATTCTAGTATTATTATGATATAATTATACTATCTTAAATATAAATTCCAAGTTTATTGGCGAATCGAGGAGAAAAAATGAAATTAGATAATGTAATTAAAAATAAAAATGAAAATAGTCGTCAATATGCCTATAGAGTAATAAAAGAAAATATTATGGTTTTAAATATTGAACCTGGTGAATGTATTAGCGAAATTGAGTTAGGAAACCTTCTAAATATTAGTAGGACTCCTATAAGGGAAGCTCTTGTTAGATTAACTGAAGAAAAATTAATTGATGTTTTTCCACAAAAAGGTTCTTTTGTCTCTAAAATAGATTTGAAGTTAGTAGAAGAAGCTTTATTTTTAAGAGATTTATGTGAAAAAAAACTTTTAACTATGGCTTGCGAGGATAAAATTCCAGAGCCATTATTAAAATCATTAGAAAAAAATCTAGCTTATCAAAAAATCATCATTGATTTCGATGAAAATTTACATAAATTTTTTGATCTTGATAATGAATTCCATTCTATTATATTTGAATACTATGGTAAATCTAATGTTTGGAAAAGTATAAAGAGATTGGCAACACATTTTGATAGATTAAGACTTATTGATGCTTTACAGATTTCAAATGCTACAAAAACTTTTGAACAACACCAAGAAATAGTAAATATCATTAAGTACAAAAAAACAGATATTATTGACCCTTTTGTTTCAGAGCATTTATCTAAATTTAAACATGTTATTTCTACATATTTGAAAAAATATCCCCATTATTTTTTAAAATAAAAAATAGCAGATTAATTAAAGTAAAATCTGCTATTTTTGTATTTTTTATTTTACATTTGGTCCTTTTATTAATAAAATATTTAACTTTTCTCCCAATATATTAAATTCTTTATTTGCTGGAATAAATATTTGTACATTTTTTTCTAATTTTATTTCCTGTAAATCATCTTCTATTTTTCCTATTCCTGAAATAACATATAAGCATGTATAAGTTTCATTTTTTTCTATTTTTATTTTATTATTTATCATTAATCTCATTAAAGAAAAACATGAAGTATCTTTATAAGTTATTATTTCATTAACTTTTCTACCATCTTCAAAAGAAATTTCCGTTTCTTTCATTTGAAAATTATTTCTTATCTCTTTTTCAGAATAATCAATAAAATCAAAACATTCAAACATTCTTTCAAATCCTAATCCTTGATGACACATTTTATCATCTATTACAAATCCAGAAGGAGTTGTTTTTTCAACTCTAATTGTATAATCAGTTGGTTCTTGAACTTCTAAAATAAGGCATCCTGCTCCAATTGCATGTGGAACCCCTCCCTTTACTAAATACGTTTCTCCTTTTTTTACTTCAATTTTATTTAAACAATTTAACATTGCATTTAAATCTTGTTCTATAAAGTATTCTTTAAATTTTTCTTTTGATATTCCTTCCTTAAAACCTAAATAAATATAACTTTTCTCTTCTCTTGTATCTAATATATGCCATGATTCTGTTTTTCCAAATTTACTATTAAATAATTCTTTTGCTTTTTGATTATTTGGATGAACTTGAATAGTTAATCTTTCTTCACTATCAATCAATTTTACTAGAACTCCTAAATTTACTCCCCATTTTTGTATATGTTTTTCTCCCAAAACTTTAGGATTTTCTTTGATAAAGTCTACAAATAATTTATTCTCATTTTTTAAATATGATAATCCTTCTACTATATCTTCTCTTCCAGAATTTCTAGCTATTGTTGTAGAAAACATCCATTCTTCTGGATAATGACTATCACTTGAATTTTCTTTTTTATGTAAAATATCTAATAACTTCCCGCCTGTGTAAGTTCTCCAAGCTCTTTCTCCTGTTAATTCTTTTATTTGCATAATTTTCTCCTTTATTTTAATCTTATATTTCATTTATCATTGACTTTAATATTTCTTCATCATCTGGAATTTCTCCTTCTTCAACTAATTCTCCTATTAAATTACATAAAATTCTTCTAAAATATTTATGTTTTGTAATAGATAATATACTTCTCGAATCTGTTAACATTCCAATAAATCTCCTTAAAAGTTCAAAATTAGCTAAAGTATTTATTTGCTCTTCTATCTCTTTTTTTGATCTAAAAAACGCCATTCAGATCCAAATTGCATTTTTCAAGTACCGTTCATCTGATTGAAAATTTCCTATCATAGATGCTAAAACTTCATTTTCTTTTAGATTTATACAATAAAGAATTGTTTTTGGTAATTCATTATTTTTACCCAATTCATTTAATAAAGTAGATAATTCTCTAGCATAATTATAATCTCCTATAGAATCCATTCCAATATCTGTTCCAAGTTTATTACACATTCTAGTGTTATTATTTCTCATTGCCTCAATATGAATTTGTATTCCTAAATTATATTTTTTATATCCTCTATCTAACTCAAATAATAATATAATTTTTTATATTTTTATTTTCCAAGAAAGAATTTCCTTTCTCTGTATAAATCTCTTCAATTTCATCATTAGATACTAGTAAAAAAACGGTTCTTCCATCTTAAATCCATTATTAAACATCTATTTTATACAAAAAAATATATCCTTTCTTTTAAAGTTTCTATTAATTTTTTTTAATATCAATTTTTTTATTAGTAATTTTTCTATCCATTCAATATAATCATTTCTTCTATTGTAAATGCTTTATCTGATCTAAAAATTAGGAAAATTTTTATTTTATAGTCTTTATCATAAGATAAAATTTTACAATATTCTAAAGTATCTACAAGCTCATCTATTGTACACAATACTTTTATATTCATTTTTTTATTAAATTTCTGGTTGAATATTCTTCTTTTTTAACAACATATTTATTTTTTTCAATAACTGAAACATTTTTTTCATTTAAAATATCATCTCTCTGCAATTCTAAATGACAACGATAATATAAAGTGTTTCCATAACAATATTCCATTGTTCTAACAAAAGCTAAAAATTTTCATAATCATTTATATTATCGGTTATATATTTTTTATTGACTCTCATAACCCTCCATTTTATATGATCATTTAACCAAATCTCTGTAATATTTTTATACTTTTTATTCTCTACTATGTCTCCTGTACTCAAACATTTGTAATAATCAAAAATAGGTATATTTTTAGCATATTTTTAATAAAGTTTTTTTACTTAATATCATTTTTTAATAAAAATTCTTCTGTTATAAACATATTTTTTATTTCATCAAATTATAGAAAAGGGTATTCTTAAAGAATACCCTTTATCTCATTATTTATATTTTTCTAAAGTATCCCAAATTCCTAAAAGATACATAACACCTAAAGCTCTATCATATAAACCATATCCTGGTCTACAATTTTTTTCTTCACCCCATAAATGTCTTCCATGATCTGGTCTAATATATCCTTTAAAATTAATATCATGATACGCTTTCACTACTTCAACTATGTCTACATTACCATCACATGCTCTATGAGAACTCTCTATAAAATCACCATTTTCAAATACTTTTACATTTCTTATATGAGCAAAATGAATTCTATCACCAAATCTTTTTATAAGTTTAGGTATATCATTTTTTAAATTTGGACCTAAAGAACCACTACATAATGTTAAACCATTATATGGACTATCTACTAATTTTAAAACTTTTTCTATATGTTCTTCATCTCTTACTATTCTAGGAAGTCCAAATATTGGCCAAGGTGGATCATCAGGATGAACTGCCATTTTCACTCCCACCTCTTCACATACAGGAATTATTCTTTCTAAAAAATACTTAAAATTCTCTGTTAATTTCTCTTCTGTAACATCTTTATACTCTTCAAATAGTTCATTTAATCTAGAAAGTCTTTCTGGTTCCCATCCAGGCATTGTTTTATTTCCTGCTCCCTCTAAAATTCTTCTAGTTACTTCTTGAGGTGTAACATCTGATACTAAATTTTTTTGATAAAAAAGTGCATTTGAACCATCTGGTAATTTTTTATATAAGTCTGTTCTTGTCCAATCGAATACTGGCATAAAATTATAACATATAACTTTCACTCCAACTTTAGCCAATTTTTTTATAGTATCTATATATATATCTATATATTTGTCTCTTGTTGGCTTACCAATTTTTATATCATCATGAACATTTACACTTTCTACTACATCTGCATTAAAACCTTTTGACTTTATATAATCTGTAACCTCTTTTATTCTTTCAAATTCCCATTCTTCTCCAGCCACTTTATCATGTAATGACCAGACAATTGAAGTTACCCCTGGAATTTGCTTAATATGATCTAATGTTATTTCATCATTATTTTGACCATACCATCTCCATGACATTTGCATATTAAATACCCCTCTTTTTCTATTCTTATCCTGCTACTCCATAAACTAAATTTGGTAAATATAATACTGCTCCTGGGAAAAATATCATAAATACTACAACTAATAATACAGCTATATAAAATGGCCATCCATATTTAACTGTTTCTTCTACTGAACATTCCATTATATCTGAAACTGTATATAATGCTGTTCCTACTGGTGGAGTCATTACTCCAAATGTTACACAAGTCATCATTATCATTCCAAAAACTACTGGATCTACTCCTACATTTTGCATAACTGGTAATAATATTGGTGTTAAAATCAATGCAATTACAGTAGTTTCCATAAACATTCCACAAGCCAGTAAAAATAAAACAACTAAAACTAATAAAATTGTAGAATTTGAAGAAATTCCAGCTAATGATTCTGCCAATCTTATAGTAATATTATCATAAACTACTCCATATCCAAAAGTTCCAGAAAATGCTAATATAATTGTTATTACTGTAATATCTTTTACACTATCTTTTACTGTTTGCATAAAAGTTTTCATATTTAATTCTTTATATATAAATATCCCTACAAATAAAGCATAAGCAACAGCAAATGACCCAGATTCTGTTGGACTCATTACTCCAAATCTTATTAAAGCAATTAATAAAATTGGAAATATCAAAGCCCATATACTTACAATAAAAGTTTTTAAAATTTCACTAAGGCTAGCTCTTTTTTCTCTCTCAGGTTTATATCCAAATTTACGAGCTGATATAGAACAAGCTATCATTAAAAGAATCATCATTAAAATTCCTGGTACCCAACCAGCCATAAATAATCTTCCTATAGATACTTCTCCTACTGTACCATATATTATTAATCCCATACTAGGTGGAATTGTAGCAACTATTAAACCTGATAAACCATTTATAGCTGCACTCCAACCTCTAGCATATCCTAATCTTGTCATCTCAGGTCCTAGTATTCTCGATTCCATAGCTGCATCAGCTACTGCAGAACCAGAAACTCCTCCCATAAGAGTACTCAATACACATGATACTTGACCTAAATTTCCCCACATATGTCCTGTACAGACATCAGCTAACTTCATAAGTCTATTTGTTATCCCACTACTATTCATTAAATTTCCAGCAAATATAAATAATGGAATAGCTAACATTGTAAAAGATTGACTTGTTGAAATCGATTTTTGTACTAACACAGACATTGGAAGATCCCTAACTAAGAAAAATGTTAATCCTGATAGTCCTATTGAAAATGCAACAGGCATTCCTAAAAATAAAAATACTAAAAACACTGGTATTGCAAATTCCATTAATTATTTTCACCCCACTTATCGCTAGAAATTTTTATACTTTCTTTTAATCTAATAGCTGTAGATATTATCATTAATACTGCTCCTACAGGAACAGAAGCCGTAACCCAAGCATAACTTATTCCTAAAGTTGTAATTGTTCTTTTAGCACCCGTTATTGCCATTACATATCCATATTTTACCAATATTAGTAAAAAACAGATTATTATACATTTAAATATAATATCTAAATATTTTTGAAATAATTTAGGAAAATATTTAGTTAATACCTCAATTCCTATTAACTTAGTATTTCTTATCGCTAAATCACTTCCTAAAAATATCATCCAAGCAAAAGCAACTAAAGCAGCATCTTGAGCCCAGTTTATAGGATATCCTACTGTTCTAAAAATTGCTGAACTAAAAACTAAGAAAAATATTCCTATAAGTAATATACTAGCTATTAAACTTTCTAATTTACAAAATTTATTGTATAACTTTAACAACTTATCTTGCCTCCTAAAATTCTAATTTTTTCCTATTTCTTCATATATTTTTTTACGTAAATCTGTGTATTTTAATGCATCATAAGCCTTTTCTACAGATTTTTTAAATGCTTCTTTGTCTACTTTTACAATTTTCATTCCATTATCTACTAAAGTTTTTTCCATCTCAGCTTGCATAGATTCTATTTTTTTACCATTATTATAAGCAGTTTCATTTGCTGTTTCTAATAATATTGTTTTATACTCTTCTGGTAATTTACTAAACCATCCTTCTCCTGTTACTAAACAATTTAATAAATTAATATGCTCTGTTTTATTAACAACTTTACAAACTTCATAAATATGTGAACTTACTGCTGATGTATACTGAACTTCACAACCATCTATAGATTTTGTTTGAATACCATTATAAACTTCACTCCATGCAATATTATAAGGTGTCACTCCCATGGCTTTCATACTTTCTACATAAGGAGCTGCTCCTGGAGTTCTAACTACAATCCCTTTTAAATCAGCTGGTACTTTTGCTTCTTTATGTCCCATAAAAGAACGTGCTCCATCATAATAATTAAATGTTAAGACTCTCAAATTATGTTCTGTTAATTCATTTAACCATCCTTTAAATGTTTCTGTTTCCATTACTTTTAACGCTTCATCATAATTATCTACAAAATATGCCATATTAAATATTCCTATTTCTGGAACATAGTCTGACATACGTCCTGCATCAGTCAATACTGCTACATTTATTCCTTGTACTGCTTGATCTATTATATCTTCTTCTACTCCTAATGAACTAGATGGATAAACTGTTATTTTTAATCCTCCGCTTGTTTTCTCATCAACTTCTTTTGCTAATTCTTGTAATCCTTGAACTATAACTGAAGATTCTGCTTGAGTAGTAGAAATTTTTAGCTCATAAACTTTCTTTTCTTCAGCTTTTGAACCAGCCTCCTTATTTCCACCACATGCTACTAATCCTCCTAATAACATACAAAATAATGCCCCTTTAATCATTCTCCCTTTCATATTTCTCCTCCTAATTTTTATATATATTTTTTTAGTGTATTAATTACTGCATTTTTTCCATTCAACATTTCTACAAAATATTTTTCAACTTTATCTGCTATTCCTATTTTTTCTAAATCAACTCCAAAAATAATTTTATTTTTTAAAATTTCTTTTAATTGTCCTTGATATGAAGTTATATTTCCATATTCTATACCCCTCATTTTCTCTTTCAGCATTTCTAACATTGGATCTGAACTAATACTTCTTTCATTTCCTTCATCATCTATTCCCATTAGGTATCTAAACCATCCTGCATATACTAAAGGAATGTATTTTATATTTTCTATTTTTAATTCATCATTCGCTAAATATGCTTTTAAAGTTTCTCCAAATCTTATACCTACTTTTTGAGAAGTATCTGTTGCTATTCTTTCTGGTTGATCTGGAATAAATGGATTAGCAAATCTTTCATTTATAACCTCATCTATAAATTTTTTAGGATCTAAAATTTTTGGATCATCTACAACTTTCAATGCTTCATCATAACCTATTTTTTTTATCAATTTGTTTAATAAAGGATCTGATACAGCTTCATAAATAGTTTTTTTATTTAATAAACACCCAAATATAGCTAATGTTGTGTGTAATGGATTTAAGCAAGTAGTTACTTTCATTCTTTCTGTTTTTTCTACTATTTCTCTATTCGTTATATAAACTCCTGCTTCTGCCTCTTCCAATAATGGTCTTCCATTTGGAAACTTATCCTCTACAACAAAATATTCTGCTGTCTCTGAATTTACAAAAGCTGAAGTATATGTATTCTTATTAGTAACTATTATATCCATATTTTCAAACCCTAATTTCTCTAAATACTCTTTTACAACTTGGGCTGGTCTAGGAGTAATTTTATCTATCATTGATATAGGATAACTTACTTTTTTTTCATCTGTTAAATAGTCCAGAAATTCTTTTTCAAGATATCCATTATTTACCCAAAAAGTAGCTATATTTAAAACAGCTTCTCTAATTTTATCTCCATTTCCAGAACAATTATCCATACTAACTAGAGCTATTGGTTCTCTATTATTTTTAAATCTTTTATATAACAAATAAGTTATTATACTCATAATATGTTTTGATTTTTCAGGTAAATTTTGTATATCTTCTTTGACTATATCAAAAAATTCCCCATTTGGATCTTTTAAATTATAACCTTTTTCTGTAATTGTAAAACTTATTATTTGTAAACTTGGAGAAGTTACGATTTTCACCAAGTCATCTCTATTCTCTTTAACCTTCAAAGATTCAATAACGCTTCCTATAATTTCTGGTAAAAATTTTCCATCTTTAGATAGTACAACTGAAACAGATAAATTATCAAAAGGTCTATATACCTTATCAATTATTTCCTCATCAAAACTCTCAGCTACTATTATCCCTGTATTTTCTTTTCCATTATTTAATAAATTTTCTTGCATTTTAGCTACATAAGCTCTAAAAATATTTCCCCCTCCAAAATGTAACCACTTTGGTGTTTTTAGAGTATTTTCTCTTATTTTTTTTATATCATATAAAGGTATTTTTATATTATTAGAAGCCATTGTTTCTAATTCATTTAGAGATAACTTCATTTTATCCTCCTTTTTTTATTTTATACTTGTATACTAGAATTATATAATAACAAAATTATATTGTCAATACTTTTTTATTTTTTTCTTAAAAAAAAACAAAACAAAATAAAACAATACATTTTATATATAAAATTTATTTAAATACTAAATTTTTATATATGAAACTTTTTTTATTTTTTATTCTTTCTCTAAATCTTTATAAAAAATAAATTTATTTTTTTTGTTCCATTATTTTTTTCTTATATGAAACTTTTTTTTTATTTTATTATTGTTTTTTTATAAATTATAAGTTATAAATTTATTATAAAATAAAATGTCTAGAGGTGAGGTAATTGTTAAAAAAGCATGAAACTATTGAAAAAATTATAAATACTGGTATAGTAGCCGTTGTAAGAAGTGAAAGTATTGAAGAAGGAATAAGAATTTCTAAAGCTTGTGTTCAAGGGGGAATTCCTGCTATTGAAGTTACATACACTGTTCCTGGAGCTACAGAAGTTATCAAAGCTCTAAAAAATGAATTTTCTCCTTCTGAATTAATAGTTGGAGCTGGAACTGTATTAGATGCTACTACAGCAAGAATAGCTATTTTAGCTGGAGCTGAATATATTGTTTCTCCTGGATTTGATTTAGAAACTGCTAAATTATGTAATTTATATCAAATTCCATATATGCCTGGTTGTATGACTATAACTGAAATGACAAAAGCTATGGAATATGGTTGTGATATTATCAAGTTATTCCCTGGAAGTGCTTTTGGTCCTTCATTTGTAAAAGCTGTTAAAGCTCCATTACCTCAAGTTAATATTATGCCTACAGGAGGAGTTAGTCTTGATAATATAGAAGAATGGTTCAAAAATGGTGTCGTAGCTGTAGGTGCTGGAGGAAAATTAGCTTCTGGAACTAGTGAATCTATAATAGAAACTGCTAAAGCATTTGTTAATAAAATAAAAGAAATTAGAAATAAATAATTAATGGAGGAGATTATGTTTAATTTTTCTGAAAAAAAATTTGATGTTATTTCTTGTGGAGAGATAATAATGAGATTATCTCCTGCAATTGGAAAAATTCTAATTCAAGATGGTCCTTTAGATAGAAATCTTGGTGGAGCTGAACTTAATGTAGTTACGGGGATATCTACTCTTGGAGGAAAAACAAGTTTCCTTTCTAAAATACCTGACCATGATTTAGGGATGTATGCTAAAAGATGTATAGATTTAAGTGGGATAAATTCTGAATATTTAGTGTATGATTCATCCAAAAATAAAAGATTAGCTCTTTATTATTACGAGTATGGGGCTTCTCCTAGAAAACCTAGTGTAGTTTATGATAGAAATGATTCATCATTTCAATTTTTGCATTCTAATGAAATAAATTCAGAAGTGTATTCTTCTACAAAAGTTTTTCATACTAGTGGTATTTCTCTAGGACTTTGTGAAAACTCTAAAACTTTAGTTAAAGACCTTATTAAGAATTTTAAAAAAGGTGGAGCATTAATTTCTTTTGATGTAAATTTTAGAAGAAATCTTTGGGGAGATGAAGAAAATGCAAGAAAGGAAATAGTAACTATTTTACCTGAAATAGATATTCTTTTCGCTTCTGAAGAGACATTAAGAAAAATGTTTAAACAAACAGGAACAATGGAAGAAATTATGAAAAATTTTGCTAAAGATAATAATATTTCTCTTCTAATTTCAACACAAAGAACTGTAAATTCACCAAAATCTCATAATTTTACATCTATAATTTATAGTGCTATTGAAGATAAATTTTACTCAGAAAAATCTTATGATAATATTGAAATCGTAGATAGAATCGGAAGTGGTGACGCTTATGTAGCTGGAGCTCTTTATGGTTTAACTACTTTTGATTGTCCTTTAAAAGCATTAAAGTACGGAAATGCTTTAGGAAGTTTAAAAAATACTCTTTTAGGAGATGTGGTAGCTTTTTCTAAAAATACAGTTGATTCTATTATAAAAGACCACGAAGAAGGTTCTAGTTCAGAAATGAACAGATAATTTCTCCAACTCATTATTAAACCATAAAAAACAGGAGTCTAAATTTAGACTCCTGTTTCCCTTTTATATTAATAATTTTTTAACGCTTCTAAAAAATCTTGTTTCATCTCTTCTCTAAGTTCGATGGGTTCTAATATTATTGCTTCTTTTGAAAATTGTCTAAAATAAAGTTTAGCATTTTCATTAGAAGCCTCAAATACATAGATATCTCCCTCTTTTTCTACAAATCTTGGTCTATAATTTGTTAATCCTTTTAAAAGTTTTTGTCCCTCTTCCGACAATCTAACTTTTATAAAATTTCCATTTCCTAAAAATGGGTCAAATTTTTTTCTAACATTTTCTATATACTTTTTATCTTTTCCTTTTATTTTTTCTTCCAATATAGAAATAACTTCTAAATCCTTTAATTTATAATTATAATATTTCTTTTCTGTATCACAATAACAGAAAAGATAATTTTCATCTCCTTGTTCATCTCTTTTTATAAAATAAGGTTCAACAGTTGTTAATTTAGAACCATATTTCAATTTTAATTTTTTCTTTTCTTTTATAGCTTCTAATATTTTTTTTACTGTTTCTTGAAAAACAAAAAGTTCTCTTATATATTTAAACTTAGAACAATATTTTTCAAATAATTCTCTAAAAAATTCAGCTTCTACATCAACACCATTATCTTTTAAAACATCATAATAAATCTCTCTATTAGCTACATTTAAATCAAATTGAATTATTTTTTTTAGAGGTCTACCTTGACTTTCTAATTCTTTTTCTACATCTATTTCTTTTTTATATTTTAATTGTTCTAAAATATAATTACATAACTTATTGTTATTTATTCCAAATTCCTCTATATCATTTTTCATCATACGCCAAATATCTTCTGGTACAGTAACTCTTATTTTTTTCACAATAAGTCCTCCATATAATCTATTTTCTCTTAAAATCTATTATATCATAAATAAATAAAAAATAAATAAAAAAAACTGTCAAAAGACAGTTAATTTTCATTTGGAGGCGACGACCAGATTCGAACTGGTGGTGGAGATTTTGCAGACCTCTGCCTTACCACTTGGCGACATCGCCTTTTATTTATGGTGGCCAGAGGCGGAATCGAACCACCGACACGGGGATTTTCAGTCCCCTGCTCTACCGACTGAGCTATCTGGCCATAAAATGGCGGGAGTGACGAGACTCGAACTCGCGACCCCTAACGTGACAGGCTAGTGCTCTAACCAACTGAGCTACACCCCCATTTTAATGGTGGTCACAATAGGACTTGAACCTATGACCCCCTGCTTGTAAGGCAGGTGCTCTCCCAACTGAGCTATGCGACCCACATGTATAAGTATACTAGATTTTATATATTTTTGCAAGTTTTTTTTTATTTTTTTTATTTTTTCTCTGTTTTTTCTTTATTTTCAATATTTAAATAAAAAAAAGAGGAAAATAAATTTTTTTATAGTATAATTATAATGTACTAATACTACTTATAAAATGAAAGGAGAATATTATGAATAGAGCTAGTGGTATTCTTCTTCATATTTCATCTCTCCCTAACAAATATGGGATTGGAAGTTTTGGAGAAGAAGTTATTAAATTTTGTGACTTTTTAAAAGATATGGGAATAAAATATTGGCAAACTTTACCTTTTGGCACAACAGATAGTTTTGGTTCTCCATACAAAAGTTTTTCTGCTTTTGCTGGAAATCCATTATTTATTAATCTTCCAACACTATATAAAAAAGGATTAATTACAGAAGAAGAACTTAGAGAAAATGAATATAGTGACCTTTATGTAGTAAACTTTGAATGGTTAAATGAAACAAGAATGAAAACTCTAAAAAAAGCATATTCAAGAATAGATGAAAATTATAAAAAAGAAATCTTAAAATTTTCTAAGTTACATAAAAATTGGTTATATGATTTTTCTCTTTATATGGCAATTAGAGAAAAAAATAATAATAAAGATTGGTATCAATGGGGAGATAAAAAATTAAAATTTCATGATAAAGATGCTATAAAAAAATTTAGGGAAGAAAATCTTTCTGAAGTTTTATTTTATGAATTTTTACAATATGAGTTTTATACTCAATGGGAAAAAATAAAAAAAATAATAAATGAAAAAGGTATAAAAATAATAGGAGATGTTCCTATATATGTATCTTATGAAAGCTCAGATGTTTGGGGAAATTCTCATCTCTTTGACCTCATAGAAGATGGTAGTCCTAGATTTATTTCAGGAGTTCCACCTGATTATTTTTCAGAAGATGGGCAAAAATGGGGAAATCCACTATATAATTGGAAATCAATAAAAAAAGGTAGATATAGTTGGTGGATAAAAAGATTGGAACACTCTCTTTCTATATTTGATATAATTAGAATTGACCACTTTAGAGGTTTCTCAGCTTATTGGTCTATACCTGCTGAAAGTGAAACTGCAAAAGATGGAAGTTGGATAGATGGACCAGGAATAGATTTTTTCAATGCTATTTTAAAAAAGATAGATAAAAATTGTATAATAGCAGAAGATTTAGGAGATATAGATGAAAAAACTAGAAATCTTTTAAAAGAAACTGATTTCCCTGGAATGAGAGTAATACAATTTGGCTTTTCTGGAGATAACAGTATTCATCTCCCTCATAATTATGATAAAAATGTAATTGCTTATTCAGGCACTCATGATAATAATACAATTTTAGGTTGGCTATGGGAAGCAACACCTGAAGAAAGAAATTTAGTCTTGAATTATTGTGATTTCAAAGGTGGAGATAATTGGAAATTTGGTGGATTTCATAGTGAATCTTGTAGAGCCGTTATTAAAACTTTATGGAGAAGTTCTGCCAATATAGTTATTTTACCTATACAAGATTTATGCGGATTTGGGGCTGATACTAGAATGAATAAACCTGGTAGAGCCCAAGGAAATTGGTTTTATAGAATTACAGAAGAACAACTAAATAGTATTGATAAAGAGTTTATAAAAAATCTTAATAAAATATTTTATAGATAACTCTATTGAGAACTTTTGATTATTAAAAGGAACTATTGAAAATTATTATATTTTACACAATAGTTCCTTTTATTTATATTCTTTTATTATTTTTGATATTCATTTATAGAAATTTTAAAAAACTTTTCAAATTTTTCCTTTAAAAATATTTCTCCATCTTTAACTCCCTCTTCATAAACATCCATTAACTTATCGGGATTTTTTTCAAATCTATCAATTTTTAAAGGCATCTTAGGAGCTATTACAATAGCTTTTCCCTCTTTTTCATATTTTTCAATCTTTTGTTGATTTTCTTTATATATCACATGATGACGTTCCATAAGTGAGGTAAGTTTTGGAAACTCTCTCAATCTTAATTTTATTAATGGAAGACATTTTAATTTAGGTTTATTATATTTTCTATCTCTTGTTAAAACTACAATAACTTTATCACATCCATCTTCAAATGCTTTATCAATTGGTATAGGAGTAGTAAGTCCTCCATCTAAATACAATTCTCCTTTATATTCCACAGGATGCGAAATCAAAGGTATTGATGAAGAAGCCTTAAGAACTTCTGCCCCATTTTTTAAATCTTCCTTTCCAAAAAATTCTTCTTTACCTGTATTTATGTTAGTTACTCCAGCTTTAAATTCACATTTATTTTCAAAAAAACTATCATAATCAAATTTATCTAGTTCATTAGGTACTATTTCATATAAAAATTCCATTCCAAATAAAGAACCTGTAGTTATCAAATTATAAAAACTTAAATATCTTTTATCTTGGATATAATTTTTATTTATTCTCATATTTCTACCATATTGTCTTGAAATATAAGAAACACCATGAGAAGCTCCTGCTGAAACTCCTATTACATAATCACTCATAAATTTATATTTTAAAAAACTATCAAGAACTCCTGTAGTATAGCATCCACGAAGTCCTCCACCTTCTAATACAATCCCTATTTTCATTTACTCACCTTTTATCTTTCCGAATAAATATCCTTAAATACTATTAAATCATAAATATCTTTTGGGATATATGGACTAGATAATTTTTTTATAACTTTTTTCCAAATTCTATTTAAATCTTCTTGAGATATTTTTCTGAAAAATTCAATAATTTTTTCTTTGTATAAAATATTATCAGTATTATTTCTTAATCCTTTTTGTAGTTCTAATAAAAATTTTTCAAAATTTTCAAAAGGTTTTTCTTTTAATAAAAAATATTCTCCTAAAAATTCTCTACTAAAACTTTTTTCTAAATATATTATTTTCCTTATAACACTAGCTATATATTCCTCTGATATTTTTTGGGTAAAAACTCCTTTTTTATCAAGTAACGGTATAAATACATCTTCAAAATGATATTCTTGTATAGATTTATTGAAAAATAAAAGATTACTCAAAATTCTATTTTTAGAAATATCCTTTTTTAAAAAATTTAAATCTACCTGATAAGTAGTTCCAAAATGTAAAAATAATGAACCTACAAAATCTTTAGAATGGCAAAAATTTATTATTTTTCCATTAAAAATTTTATTTTCACTCAACTTATTTATAAATTCTTTTGCTTCCCTTAATATTATATATAAATCATCTCTTAAAAACAACTTTTCTAGTATTCTTTCATTTAATAATATTTGTCTTCTTCTCATAAGAGGAATCTTTTTCAAAACTCTATTTAAATTAGTTTGTTTTATAAGTTCATGAAAAAAATCTTGATTTAATTCAAAGTTTAATTGAAATTTTTCAGTTACCAAAACTGTTCTATTATCTTTAATAATTTTCAATCTTTTTAGTTCTTTCATGATGAAAGTAATATAATCTTCTTCAAATTCTTTTAAAACTTTTATCTCTTTTTCTGATAACTTACAATTTTTTAAAATTTTGTCATATTCTATAAAATCTTCTATTCCAATTATTCCCTCTCTTTTTATCCCTACAGAATTCCAAGTACATACATAAGGACAAATACTATATTTTTTATAACTCATTATAGCTACAAATTGAGATATGCCTCCACCAAGAGAATGCCCTGTAATACTTATATTTTCAAAAGGAATATTATCTTTTAAAAGATTTTCAAATACTTCCAATCCTTCCCAAAATTGTAAAGGCTTTTTTCCTAATCCAATAACTAAATCTGTATCTATAAAATCTTTATAAGCTTCTTCAAAAGGATAAGTTTCACTTCCCCTATAGGATATAACATATTTATCTTCCTTTTGAAAAATTACAGCAAAAAATCCTGAACCAGATTTTCTATTTCGAGTTCTGTCATCAACTTTATAAATTTTCCATTCATTTATTTCTTTATCAAAAAAACTTTTATTCTTTCCTTTTATATCACTTCTTACAATATTTAAACTAGAAGAAAGAGAAAATGTTTCTATTTCCTCTAATAAATCTTTTATGTATTTTCCTTGAGATTTTTCTGTAAAATTATAATAGGAAAGAATACTTAGAAATAGATATTCTCTTGATGTCTCCAATTTTATCACCTACTTTATATCTCTAGTATACCCATATCCTTCCAATATCTCTTCTTCTTTTGCTCTCATTATCTTTTTATCTTCTTCCTCTATATGGTCATATCCCATCAAATGTAAAAGTCCATGAGTTAATACATAATAAAACTCTCTTTTAAAAGAGTGACCATAATCTTTTCTCTGCTCTTCCACCCTTTCTAAAGAAATTATTATATCCCCTAAACTATCATATAACCCATTATCTGCTTCTTCATTATCATGATATGCAAAAGATATTACATCTGTAGGAATATCCTTCCCTCTAAAATCTCTATTAACCTGTTGAATTTCTTCATTTCCTGTTAATAATATTGATACATAAACCTCTTTATCACTTTCATACTCTTTATTTAAAATTTCTATTACATACTTTTCTACATCTTCATATACAATTTCATTTTCAAATCCTTCAATATCCATTCCTAAATCTAAATTTATTTTCATTATTTTTCCTCCAATTTTTCTTCAATTTCTCTCTCTTTTTCTTGATCAGGATATTTTATTCTTACATGATGTATTCCCATAATTGTTTTTGTAAAAACTTTTATTATAGTATCTATTTCTCTAAAAGTTAAATCAGCATCAACTAATTGTCCATCATCTATCTTATTAAAAACTATTTTCCTTATCATCTCTTCTATATTATTGTATGTTTTATTTTCAATACTTCTTACAGCTGCTTCTATTGAATCAGCCAACATAATTATAGCTGATTCTTTTGTTTTAGGTTTAGGACCAGAATATCTAAAATCATCCTCTCTTACATTTTCATCTAAATTTTTTGCTTTATTATAAAAATAGGCTAAAAAAGTTGTTCCATGGTGTTCTAGCATTATATCTCTTATCTCTTTTGGAATTTGGTATTTTTTAGCTAATTCAAATCCATCTTTAGGATGAGCAAGAATTACTAAAGCACTTAAAAATGGAGAAATTTTATCATGAGGATTTTCTCCCCCCTCTTGATTCTCTACATAAAATTTAGGTCTTTTCATTTTTCCTATATCATGATAATAACTTGCTACCCTTGTAAATATTGGGTCAGCTCCTATAGCTTCTGCTGCAGCCTCTGATACAGCAGCAACCATCATTGAATGATAAAAAGTTCCTGGGGTTTTTACTGATAAATTTTTCAAAAGTGGATTTGATAAATCACCTAATTCTAATAATTTAAAAGATGATAATATATTAAATGTTCTCTCTAAATAAGGAACTAAAGCCAAAGTCAATACTCCAGAAAATACTCCAGATAAAATAATTTTAGCTGAATCTAATATAAGTTCTTGGGATACTCCTATGGTTAAAAAGGAGATTGAAAAATAAATTACTACTTTAACTATTGATAGCTGTATTCCTAAATTTATAAATTGTACTCTGGTTTTAGCACTTTGTAAAAATCTTGTTGCAAATAATATTGTAAGTAATGTAACAGTTGTATAAACTAAATCATAATTTATCATTGGTAACATAAAAATTAATAATCCAATTCCTAAATAAAAAGCATACACTGAATTTACAAGTATTTGTAAAAGAAAGAATCCTGATTCAAAAGGAATTAAATATAAATAATCTCTTTCACTAAATCTAAATGTTAAAAATAAAAGAGAACATATTAAAAAAGTAGCTCTATATATATTTTTATTAAGAAGTTCTTTTTTAAATTTACTTATTAATGTATTATAAAATATAGTAGAAATCGCTGTTAAATATAATAAATTTACAATAGTTCTAGCTATATTCTCTATAGGAGAATGAATTCCTATTGCATTCAACATTTTTAATTTTTCTGGTGTTAATATATCACCTTTTTTTAATATTAAATCCCCTGCTTTAATCACTACATATTGTTCTTTAATACTTGCTACTTTTTCTCTTATTCCTTCTTTTGTCCCTTTTTCATCATAAATATAATTTGGAACAACAAATTTATCTAATATTTTTAAATCTAAATTATTTAATTTATCTCCATAATATTTCTCTTTATCTTCAGAATCAGATAAAATAGAAAGTAAAGTTTCTCCTTCTTTTATTCCTTGATAATATATTTTATTCAAGACAAGTTCTAATTTCTTTTTCTGAATTTCAATATCTTTTATTGATTCCTTTTTTATTTCATTAACTAAATTTTCAGAGATATTTATCTTATATTTTTGATTAAAATTTTCAAAATTAAAATCTTTATTTTTACTTTTTTTAATTATTATTATTTCATCATAAAAATCTTTTATTCCTTGAATATAATTTTTACTTATTTCAGGAATATAAATATATTTTTTTTCTGAACTATCAATAATTTTTTTTATAATTTCATCTCTTTTGAAATTATCTTTATATCTTATACTTTTAGGAGCATATATATTTTCTTTAATAATTGCTCCATTTATATAATTTTTTTCTTCTAAAACTTGTCCAAACTGTGCACTAGCTACAACTAATACTAAAAATATCAGAAGATACAATACTCTATCTTTCATTTGTTCCACACTAGTGTACTCTCTAATTTCATCCCTATTTTCTTTTTCTAAATCAAACCGAAGACGAAATCCTAAAAAATTTATTTTTTTCATTTCTTTCCTCCATTTATTTAAGGATATCAACAATATCTATTCTTGATATATTTTTTGTAGGAATACTTTCTAAAAAGTATTTTCCATAAAATTTAGTTATTACTCTATTGTCTAAAATAACAATAATTCCTCTATCTTCTTTACTCCTTATAAGTCTTCCTATTCCTTGTTTAAATTTTATAATTGATTCTGGAATCTGATATTCCAAAAATGAATTTTTTCCTTGTTGTTCAAAAGTTTCAATTATAGCTTCTGTAACAGGGTCACTTGGTACTTTAAAAGGTAATTTTACAATTATTACAGAACTCAACTGATCACCTTTTACATCTACTCCCTCCCAAAAAGAGTCTGTTCCAAAAAGTACTGGAGCTTCACTTTTCTTAAAAATATCAACTAATTTAGTTCTTGGAAACATTCCTTGAATAAATAAATTTATTCCATTCTCTTCTAAATCATCTTTCATTGAATAATAAACATAATTTAGCATCTTATAAGAAGTAAACAGTACAAATGTTCTTCCTTTATTTTTTAATATAAAACTTTTTAAAACTTCTTGAATAGAGTCTACAAAATCTCTATCATTTGGGTCTGGTAATCCTCTAGGTATGTATACCTTCATTTGTTTATCATAATCAAAAGGTGATTTTATTATTTTTTCATAAGTTTCTTCATGGAGTCCAATAGAATTCTTGAAATATTCAAAATTCTTCGCTACTGATAATGTTGCTGAAGTAAAAATTATTTGTTTTAAATTTTCATAAAGTGTTTCTGATAATTCATTATCAACTTTTAAAGGAGTAGCAACTAGCTTTGAATTATTTTTTTTCTCATTTACTTCTATCCAGTAGATAAAACTTTCATCTTCAAACCTATTTATAAACTGAAAATTTTCAAAGAATGTTTCTACTCTTTCTATATATTTTATAAACTCATTTATTTTTCCACTTGAATCTTCTATCTCATTTAATCTATCTTTCAATCTTTTAGTAGTTCTTAAATATTTTAAAAATGTTAAAGTAAAATTTTGCTTAAATTCTTCCATAAGTTTTATAAAGTTATTCATTGCAATATCATCTTTTTTTATTCTTATTGCAATATTTCCACTTTGTCCTTTTGAGAAGATTTCTATTATTCTTTCAAAATATTTTACTCCATATTGAAATAACTCTATATGCTCATTAATAAAATTTTTCCTTATTATCTCTTCAATTTCATTACTGTATTCTGAAAAATTAGATTTAATAATTGAAATAATTTCTTCTATCTGTCCTGTTATTTTTATATTTTTTGTGTTTTCATCAAATAATTTTATTTCATTTATTTCGTTTTCATCTCTTAATTTACTAACATTCAATATTTTATTCATTGCCTTTACAAATGAATATCTTGATATTTCATAGGAAAAATAATCTCTTGCTACTTTTTCTATATTATGTGCTTCATCAAAAACTACCATTCCATATTCAGGTAATATAGAAAAATCATTATTGAATCCAATTTCTTTTTTTATTGCTAAATCAGAGAAAAATATATGGTGATTCGCTATTAATATATCAGCTCTCTTTTTCTCATCTCTTGCCTTAAAGAAAAAACACTCATCTCTATGAGGACAACCAGAAAAACACAAATCAGTTTCACTTTGAAATAATTCCCAAATACTATAATCTGGTTCTATATTTAGTTCTGATTTATCTCCTGTTTTTGTTCCTCTTCCCCAAATCAGAAGCTCTTTAATTTGATTTTTTTGTTCTTGAGAAATATCTTTCATCTCTTTTAATTTTTTTTCTATATTATAATATTTTCTATTACATAAATAATTTCCTCTTCCTTTTACAAGAGTATATTTAAATTTTTTCTCCATTATCTTTTGTAACATAGGAATATCTTTTTTTAATAACTGTTCTTGAAGATTAATAGTATTTGTACTTATTATAACTCTTTTTTCATTTGTAATAGCCCATTCTATACTAGGAATTAAATAAGCTAAGGTTTTTCCTGTTCCTGTTCCTGCTTCTACTATAATCTTTTTTTCTTCATTAATTCCTTCTTGAATATGTTTTGCCATAGAAAGTTGTTCTTCTCTATATTCAAATTCTTTAAAATTTTGAGCTATAATTCCTTTTTCTTCAAAATACGGGATTATATCTATTTTTTTCAACTCTTCACTATCAGGTTCTATAACAACATAAATATCATCAACATTATTATTGACAATATAAAATCCTCCATTCATTCTGTTGGCATAAGCTGTAGCAACTTCTATATCATTATCTGATGGATAAATATACCCTGAAGGATGATTATGAATTATAATCTCTTCTCTTTTCATTCTACTAAGAATAGCTGGTACACTGTATTTATTACCTCTAGCAATTACAAAAATTTTAGAAACTTTTTTTTCTTCATCTAAAATTCCTCTAAAAAAAACTTCATTTCCACCAGCTTCTATAATATTATTTTTTATCTCCTCTTGAATTTCTGGAGTTATTCTTAAATTTATATCCATATTTATCCTTTCTTTTGTAATAAATATTTTCCCTATTATATATCATACTATTTTTTTCTAAAAATAGAAACTTTTTTTTTATTTTTTCTTTTCTTTTTTATAAATTTATGCTATAATAATTGAGGTCCATTGTTTTTAATATGTGTCTCTTTTTAGATCTTACCTGTTAAATTAAAAATAATGTTACTATATTTTATTGTTTTTTATAATTTAGGAGGTTTTTTTTAAATGGCAAACAACAAATCAGCTAAAAAGAGAGTAGAATTAAACGAAAGAAACAGAGTTAGAAATCAAGCTATCAAGACTAGAGTTAAAAACGTAGCTAAAAAAGTATTAGCAGCTATCGAAAGTAAAGATAAAGCAGTTGCTTTAGAAGCTTTATCAATTGCTTACAAAGAGTTTGATAAAGCAGTTACTAAAGGTGTTTTAAAGAAAAATACTGTATCTAGAAAGAAAGCTAGATTAGCTGCAAAAGTTAACGCTTTATAATTTGATTAATAACTAAAATAAATCCAGAAACTTAAGTTTCTGGATTCTTTCTTTTTTTTTGTAATATTTTTTATTTTTAAATATTTATTAACAATTCTATTAAAGAGGCTATAACAATTCCAAGTATTACAAATAGAGTTTTACTTCTGTAATTTTGTAAAAAATAATTTATTATTTTTGTAAATATAAGTATTCCTATTCCAACTCCAACTCCAAAATATAAAAGTGGTATTATTTCTATATTCCCAATATAATTTATAACATTTTCATGTTCTCCTAAAGCTAAAAGAAGCAATGAACCTGATATTCCTGGAATTATCATTGCTCCACCAGCCAAAGCTCCACATAAAGCAAGTTTTAATCCATAAGCAATGGTAAAAAACTCCTGTTTAGTAAAAGTATTTCCTTCTAAATTATGTGTAAACATAAAAAATGCTACAACAAATAATAATCCAAAAGCAAAAGATAAAATATTCTTTATATCTTTTATATTTTCACCTTTTATTATAATTGGGATTGATGGTAATACTAATATTACAAAAGCTCCTTTTGTATAAACAGGATAATTTTCATATAAATATCCTATTACATTAGCAAAGAAAAGTATCCCTACTCCACATCCTAATAAAAGTGGAAACATAAATTTTACATATTCCATTTTCTTTTTCATAGAAGCTTGTAAAAAATTAGCAATACATTCTATCAATTTATCATATATTCCAAAAACTACTGCCATAGTTCCACCAGATACTCCTGGAATTACATTAGCTATACCTATTCCTATCCCCTTCAAAAAATTCATAAAAAACATTTCATTACTCCTCTAATTTTTTCTTAAAATAATTTGGTAAATCATTATCTATTTTTATATTATATTTTGGTATTTCACAATAATGAGAATTTAAATAAAGTATACTTTCTCCATCTTTCTCCCCATAACGAGTATCACCTACTATTGGATATCCTAAATTTGAAAGTTGTACTCTTAGTTGATGAGTTCTACCTGTAACTAATTCTCCTTCTAATAAAGTATATTTTTTATTTCTTTTAATAGTTGTAAAATAAGTAATAGCTCTCTTTCCTTCATTATCATCTTTTGTAGTTACTACAACTTTATCTTCTATTTTCTTCAAATAATTTTCTATAATAAATTTATTTTTTTCTATTTTTCCATGAACTAAAATATAATATTTTTTCTTGATATTATCTTCTCTCAACTCTTCTGCTAAAATTCTTGTAGAAATTTTATTTTTAGCTCCTATTACAAGTCCTGAAGTTTTTTTATCTATTCTATTTATAAAATTAAAATCATTTGTTTGATAATAACTTTTAAACATTTCTGATATTCCGTATTCAAAACCACTACCTTTATGCATAACAATATCTTTTTCTTTATTAAATATTATTAAATCTTCATTTTCAAAAATTATATTTTTTTGTAAAAAGTTTTTATCTTTTTCATCAAGAATTAAAAATTTTTCTCGTTTTTCTTCATTTTCTTCTAAATTTCCAATTCCTATAAAAATTTTATCTCCCTCTACCAATCTATAATTTTCTTTTTTCTTTTTGTTATTTACTTTAATTTTTCCAACTCTTAAAGCTTTAAAAATTTCATTTAAAGGAACATCAGATAATTTTTTTCTAAGATATCTATCTAATCTTACTCCTTCATTGTCTTTTTCTATTATATATTTCATATTTATTTTCCAGTATGGCCAAATCCACCTGCTCCTCTTTCAGTTTCAGATAATTCTCCTTCTACTAAATCCATTTGGTAAACTTTTCCAAGAACTAATTGAGCTATTCTCTCTCCTGGATTAATAACAAAATCTTCTCTTCCTATATTAGCCATTATAATTCCAATTTCTCCTCTATAATCAGAATCTATTGTTCCTGGACTATTTACTAAAGTAATTCCATGTTTTAATGCCAACCCACTTCTTGGTCTTACTTGTACCTCATAACCTAATGGTATTTCCATTTTTATTCCTGTAGGAACTAATACCCTATCTAAAGATTTTAATGTAATTGGCTCTTTTATATTAGCTCTTACATCCATTCCAGCTGAACCTTCTGTCATATATACTGGTTTTTCTACACCCTCTTCTAAAATTACTTTAACTATGATTTTTTCCATTAATTTAATTCTCCTTCTTTAATATTTCCTAATATTGTTAACGAATAATATTTTTCATCAAATATTTCTTTTGCTAATTTTTTTATATCTTCAACAGTTATTTTCTCTATTTCACCTAAAATTTCTTCTAAACTTTTTACCTCTCTGTGAAAAAGATATGAATTTGCCATTCTAGTCATTCTTCCTTTACTACTTTCAAGTCCAAATGTTACTCCACTCAAAAATTGATTTTTTATTTTTTGTAATTCTTTTTCACTTATTCCATTATTTTTAATATCTTCAAATTCTTCTTTTATAAGTTCTATAACTGTTTTATAATCTTTTAAAGTAGTTCCAGCATATATAGTTAATATACCTCCCTCTTCAAAAGAAGATGTATAACTATAAACAGAATATGCTAATCCTCTATCTTCTCTTATCTTTTGGAAAAGTCTTGAACTCATATTTCCACCTAAAGTATTAGAAATAATAGCCAATTCATATCTATTTTTATCAAGAGATGACCTACCAATTGTATTAAAACAAAGATGAACTTGATTACTGTCTTTTCTTATTATTGTTTTCGGAGTTTTTATCTTCATTTTACCATTATATTTTCTTGTTTTTTCGATAGATTTTATTTTTCCAATTCCATTATTAAGTTTTTCTAAAATTTCATTTTCAGAAAAGTTTCCTGCAATAGATATAACTAAATTCTCAGGACTATATTGTTCTTTAAAATAATTTAATATTTTTTCTCTATTAAGTCCTTGTACACTTTCAACAGTCCCTAAAATTGTATTACTTTGAGGACCTTCTATAACAAGATTTCCATTTTTATCATGGATTACTTCCTCTGGAATATCTTCATACATATTTATTTCTTCTATCACTACACCCTTTTCTCTTTCAATATTTTCTTCAAGAAAAGTTGAATTTAAAAACATATCTGTTAAAATATCTATTCCGACATCTATTCTATTTGAAAGAAGTTGAATATAATATGTTGTTGTTTCCTTTCCTGTATAAGCATTAATAATACCACCTACATTATCTACTTCTTCAGATATTTCTTTAGCAGTTCTATTAGTAGTTCCTTTAAACATCATATGTTCTATAAAATGTGAGATTCCTTCTTCTCCAATTAATTCATTTTTTGCACCTGTTTTTACAAAAACTCCTAATGACACACTACTTATTCCTTGAATTTTATCCATTAAAACAGGAATTCCATTTTCTAATGAATAAACTTTTATATTATCTTCTGGCACAAATTTTCCTCCTAATACTCAGCTTTTTGAATAAAATAAATACCAACTATCAAAAATATTATATTGGCTATCCATCCACAAATAAAAGGATTCATATATCCATTTTTTCCATAAGCTTCAAATGAAGCATGAACTATATAGTATCCATATCCTAAAAAAATACTTAAAATTACATTCATAGCTGAGGATGACCTTATATACCTACTTCCTAAAGCTAGACCTAAAAATACCACTACAAAACTAGCAAAAGGAAATGAATATCTATTTGCTATTTCCGATATTCCTTCTCTTGTGTCTATTCCTGTATTCTTTAAATTAACCAATTCTTTTTTTAGTTCTTTATTATCTAAAATTTCTGGGTCAACTAATAAAGTAACAAATTTTTCTGGTTCTTCTCTATATTCTTCTGAAGAATAAGTATCTAAATTTTCTTGAGTTCCTAATTGTAAATTATTTATTTTTACTTTTTTTAGTTTCCAAACTTTTTCATTTCTGTCAAAATATCCATTATCAGCAAAAATAACTCTCTCTATTTTATCAAAATTATCACTCATTTCAATTATTTTTACTTTTTTTGCTTTTCCTTCAGTTACATTTAAATAATCTAATAAATATAAATTATTATTTTCATCTCTTATAAATCCATTTCTTTTCTGAGTAGGTAAAAGAGTTGACACTACATCTCCTCTTAATTCTCTCATCTTTTTTTCACCTTTTGGATATAAATATCCATTTACAATGAATACAAATATAGAGATAAAAAAAGATATTATTATTGGAAATAAAACTATTCTTTTAAAACTTATTCCTGATGTTTTTAAAGATATAATCTCTAAATTTCCAGCCATTTTGCTAATAAACATCAATGCTCCAAGAAGAACAGCTAAAGGAGTTACATTAACTATTATTTTAGGTAACATACAAATAATATATAAAACTCCATCTCCCGTTGTAAGCCTTCCATCTCCTACAAGTCTAAAAACCTTAAAAAGTTGACTTAGTATAAATATATTTATAAAAGCTATTAGGCATATAAAAAAAGATTTTATAAAATTTTTACTTACATACATATCTAATTTTTTCATTATACCAACCTAGCCTTTCTATTATATAAAAATAATGTATAAACATATAAAACTATATTTGGAGTCCAAACTCCTAAAAATGGTGATATTATACTTCTATAAGCTAATACCATTCCTATATTCAGTAAAACAATATATAAAAATATTACTATTATTCCTATACCAAAGTTTACTCCTTTTCCTGTTCTAGTATTTCCTATAGAAAGTAAAACTCCTAATATAGCCAAAGCTATAGTAGACATTGGAACAGCAATTTTCCTATTAATTTCTACAATATATGGTAAAATTTCTATTTTATCTCTTGTTTTTATTTCAGATAAAAGTTGTTTTATATTCATTCCTTCTATATCTTTTATTTTTACTTTTATATCTTCAAAATATGATGTAAATGGTACTCTTTTCTTTTCAAAATTTCCTGTTACACTAACATTTCCTTTTTCGTCATGTTTATAGAAATCAGCATCATTTAAAAGTAATGCAGCATCTTCCCAATAAGCTGTTTTTCCTAAAACTAATGTAGGATAGTCTGACTTTTTATCATTTATCATCACTAATACATTTTCAGCATCTTTGGTCTTTTTATTAATTGAATCTATATAAATTTTATATTCTGAAATTCCATCAATTAAAACTCTATCTTTTAATTGAAATACTGGATTTTCATATATCATTTTGTATGTTATTTGTTGTAATTTAATATAAGATCTTGGAATTAAACTCTCTTGTAAAAAGAAAATAAAGATAGTTCCTACAATTCCTATTCCAATAACAGGTTTTAATAATTTATTTAATGATACTCCCATTGAATTTAATGCTGTTATTTCATTATTTCTTGTAAGATTTCCAAATGTTATCATTATTCCTAAAAATATTCCCATTGGTATAGTTTGAGATAATATCATTGGCAAATAAAAAGATATCATTCTAGATACATCTATTATTGATAATCCTCTTACCAAAATACTTTCCATCATAGATACTATCATTTCTATTAAAAATATAAAAGTAAACAGAGTTATTCCAAAAACTATTGACATTTTTGTTTCTTTTAAAATGTAATCATTTATTATCTTCATCTGTTTATTCTCCTATAATTTTATTCATATATTTATCTATTGTTTTATTTGTCTTAATTTCATTTATTTTTTCTTTTAATTCATTTGGAATATAAAAATCTATTTCATCTGTAATTTGTAAAAAATATTCATTAGCTATACTAGACTCTCCTATTTTAGATAGAGTTTTTATTTTTTCTTGCCCTATATTATAAAAAACTAAAAATATTCCACAAATTAGTAAACCTTTTAAAAAACTAATTCCTCCACCTAAAATTCTAAATAAAAATGGAATTTGCTGATTTTTTAAAAATGTATTTAATAAATGTAATAAAATAGCTATTATAATAAATAACCCTAAAAAAGTTATAGCATAAATATAAGTATCATTTTGTTTAGTCAAATATTTTGCTGTTATATGACAAAGTGCTGGAGTTAATTTGTGAGTTATATATAAATTTATTAAAATACCAAAAGTTGATATAAATTCAACAACAAACCCATTATTTATTCCACCTATTATTGACAATCCTAAAATTATTAATACTATTATATCTAAATACATTTTACCTCCTTATATTATTTTTACCCATAATGCTTTTAAATAAAGAGTTTCTGGAATATGTAATATCCAAGGATGGTCTTCAGGTTGATAATTTATTCCTATAACTTGCAATAATTTTCCATTATTAGAAGCAGCCATTCTAGTTACTTCTAATAAATCTTGTAATCCTATATGATAAGCACAAGTTATTACTCCTAAAATTCCACCTTTATCCAGTAATTTAAAACTACTATTACATAATTCATAAAAAAAATCCCTTCCTTTTTTTATGTCTATTTTTTTCTTAATTAATGATGGAGGGTCTAAAGTTATGACATCATATTTTTCCCCTCTAGAAATTAATGTTTTTAATAGCATAAAAGCATCTCCTTCTAAAGTCTCAAATTTATTTTCAAACTCATTTAGCTTATAATTCTTTTTACAAAGTTCTAAAGCATGAGGTTCTTTATCAATTGCTACTACTTTTTGACATCCTTCTTTCAAAGCTGCTATTGAAAAACCTCCACTACTAGAAAATACATCCAAAAATTTTGTTTTATTATTTAAAAATGGTCTTATAAATTTTCTAGAATCTCTTTGGTCTAAAAAGAATCCTGTTTTTTGTCCATTTATAATGTCTATTGTATATTTAAGTCCATTATCTTCCATAATAATTTCTTCTGGAATTTCTCCATATATTATTCCAGTTTTTTCTTCAACACCTTCATGTATTCTATTTTCTACATCACTTCTTTCATAAATTCCTTTAGGTTTCATATATTTCTTTACAGCATTGACTATTTCTTGTCTAAAAACCTCTACACCTGAATTTCTAAATTGAATTGAAATATATTTATCAAACTTATCTATAACTAATCCTGGTATTCCATCTCCTTCAGAAAAAAATACTCTCATACAATTTGTTTCTTCCTTTAAATTTTGTCTTTTATCATAAGCTTCTTTTATTTTTTTGTAAATAAAATCTTTATCTATTTTTTCATCTTTTGTTGTTAAAACACGAACAAAAGCTGAAGTTCCTTCCGTTACATATCCACGCCCTATGAATAACATATCTTCTCTTAAAACATCAACTACATCTCCTGTCTTTACTTCTCCAAGAATATATTTTATTTCATCTTTAAAAACATTTGGATAAAAGTTCTGAATTTTTTTCTCTTTATCTTTTATTAATATAACTTGTGCCATTTTTACTCCTCTATATATACTCTTTTTACTCTTGTGTTTATCCCAGTAATTATTTCATATGTCGTAGTTCCTAAAAGTTTAGCTTTTTCTACTAAATCCTCTCCATAAAGAATTACTTCTTCTCCTATCTTTACTTCATCTTTTAATTCATTAGGAATTTTTATCATCAACATGTCCATACATACTTTTCCTACAACTGTATATTCTCTATTTTTTATTTTAACAGTTATTTTATTTAAAGCTCCTCTTTTAAATCCATCAGCATATCCAGCAGCTATAGTTCCTACAATATCTCCTTTTTTTAAAGTACACTCTCTTCCATATGAAATATCTGTATCTTCTATTAAAGTTTTAATAAATAAAACCTTACTTTTAAAAGTTATAACTGGTTTTAAATCCTCTATCCAATTCTCACCACAAATTCCATACATGACTATTCCAACTCTAACATAATTTCCATTATCTTTATTAGAGTATTTTAAAATTCCACCACTATTTAATACATGTCTATACTCAATGGTATCTATTCCTGTAAAATTATTAAATTTTTCTATTTGTCTTTCTGTATACAATCTATTATCTTTTCCCTCTTCATCTGCTACAGATAAATGAGTATATACACCTATTATATTGGTTAATTTATTTTTATTAACATATTCTTTTATTTTTTCTGCTTCTTCTGAATTAACACCAATTCTTCCCATTCCTGTTTCTATTGCTAAATGACATTTTACTTGTATATTATTTTTATGTATATACACCAATTGTTCAAAACGAGACAAAGCAATCTGTAAATCATATTTTTCTACTTCTCTTAGTTCTTCATCAAATACTCCACCAAGTATTAATATTTTTTCTTTGATGCCTGCCTTTCTAAGTTCCATTCCCTCTGAAAGAGTAGCCACAGCAAAAAAATCTACACCACATTTTATCAGTTCTTTTGTTATTTCAACTGACCCTAATCCATAAGAATTTGCTTTTACTATTCCTATTATTTTTTTATTTCCTATTTTCTCATAAATTTTCTCAATATTATACTTTAGATTTTTAGTATTTATTTCTAACCAAGTTCTCATTTTTTATCTCCTGATAATCTTTATAGATTGCCTTTTAGTAAAAGGCAATCTATATATAATTATTAAACTACTATTTTTTCCTTATATTCATCTTCTTCTTTTTCTAAATATTTTGAATTCTCTACTTTTTTATCTCTATCTTTTTCTAAGAAATAAATAATTGGAGATGCTATAAATATTGATGAATATGTACCTGCTATCATTCCTATTAATAAAGTTGTAATAAAAGTTCTTAAGGATTCCCCACCAAATATTAATATTGATATTATAGCAAGTAATGTTGTCACTGAAGTGTTTAATGATCTTACCATTACTTGATTTATACTTTTATTTAGTACTTCACCAAAAGTTAAATCTGTTTTTTTCTTCAATGTTTCTCTTATTCTATCAAATACTACTATTGTATTATTTATTGAATACCCTAATATTGTAAGAACTGCTGCAATAAATGGAGTATCTATTTCATATCCCAAAATTGAAATTCCACCTATAGCTATTATAATATCATGTAATAAAGCTAAAATAGCTGCTAAAGCAAACATAAATTCAAATCTTAGAGTTATATACCCTACTATAAGAGCTCCTCCTATTAAAAGAGAATAAATAGCTGATGTTTTTAATTCTTTACCTACACTTGCTCCTACTTTATCTTCTTTTATTATTTCGTATTTTCCAATTTCACTAATTTTATCATAAAATTTATTCTTATCTTGTTCTGCTATTTCTTGTACTCTTATAAGAACCTCTTGTCCCTCTGAAATTTGAACTTTTCTTCCTGTTCCAGCAAATTGAGATATTTCCTTTCCGATTTTATCTAGAGTAGAATTAATTTCTTTTAAGCTTACAGTATTTTCAAATCTTAATTGAAATAAACTTCCTCCTGAAAAATCTATTCCATAATTTAATCCTTTTACTATAAGAGAACCTATAGAAATAAAAATAAATACAAGTGAAATTGCTATCCATTTTTTACTATTTTTTATTACTTCTATTTGCATCTTTATTTCCCCCTTACTCCAAATAATATTGGATTTTTTATTCCAAAAACTTCTACAAATATATCTAGTAAAACTCTTGTTATAGTAATTGCTGTAAACATAGAAGCTAAAGTACCTATTGTAAGAGTTACTGCAAATCCTTTTACAGGTCCTGTTCCAAATATAAATAATATTGTTGTAATTATTAAAGTTGTTAAGTTAGAGTCAAAAATAGCTACAAATCCTTTACTAAATCCTGCTGTTATAGCTCCTCTTACTGTATTACCGAATCTTAATTCCTCTTTTATTCTTTCAAATATAATTACATTAGCATCAACAGCCATTCCTGTTGATAATATAAATCCTGCTATTCCTGGTAAAGTTAAAGTTGCTCCTATAAAGTTTATTACTCCAAAGTTTAATATTCCAAAACATATTAGAGCAATATCCGCTAAAAGTCCAGGCATTCTATAGAAAAGTAACATGAATATCATTATTAGTGCCACTCCTACTTTTCCAGCCACTAAACTTGCTGCTATTGATTCATCTCCTAAAGTTGCTCCTACTGTTCTAGTTTCTACTATCTCAGCTTTTATTGGAAGAGCTCCTGAATTTAAAAGCATTGCTGTTTTTTGAGCTTCTTCCACTGTATAATTTCCACTTATACTTCCACTTCCTCCAGAAATTTCTGTTTTTATAACTGGAGCTGTTTGTACTTTTCCATCTAAAACTATTGCTAATTGTTTTCCAATATTTTCTCTTGTAATTCTAGCAAATTCAACAGCTCCCTCTGGTTTTAATTCAAAATTAATTTGAGGATCTCCTAATTGTCCATACCCAACTTGAGCTTTTTTTAATGCTCCACCTGTTAAAAGAGTTTCCCCTAAATTACCATTTTCATCCATGATTTTGAACTCTAAAAGAGCTGTTTTTCCTATCATATTTATAGCTTCTTGGGTATCTTTAATTCCAGGTAATTCAATAATTACTCTATTATCCCCAGCTTTTTGTACTACTGATTCTGCTACCCCAATACCATTGATTCTTCTGTCTAATACTTCTATTAAACTATCCATTGTTTCTGAATCAATTTGTTCATTAGGATTTTCAGGGGAAGCTTCTAATACAGCATATACTCCACCTTTTAAATCTAATCCTAATTTCATAGGTTCTTTTTTTATAATAATCAAAGCTCCTATTAATACAATTAATACTAATAAAGCTCTCATGAATATTTTTCCTCTCATGAAATTCCTCCAAATATTATTTTCTTTTGGAATCTAAAAAAGTTTGTAAAATTATAGCTGCTGCTATTTTATCAACTACCTTTCTTTTTTCCAATGCCCCTTTTTTTCCTCCATCTGTAAGCATTCTATCTGCTGATACTGTTGTCATTCTTTCATCTACTTCATAAACTTCCAAATTAGGTATATTCCTCTTTAATTTTTCTATATATTCTCTCACCTTTTCAGCTTGCCTTTTTTCAGTTCCATCTAAACTTTTTGGAATTCCAACTACAAGAGACTTTGTATTATTCTCTTCTAAAATTTCAGATATTCTTTTTACAGATTTAACTTTTTTTCTATCAATCACTTCATAAGGAGTAGCAACAACTCCCATAATATCAGATTTTGCTACTCCTATTCTTACATCTCCTATATCTAAAGAAATATATCTTTTATACATTCAATATACCTCTTTTTAAAGTTTTTCTTTCAATATATTTTTTGCTACTTCTAAGGTTTCGGCTACTTTATTTCCTTCTTTTCCTCCTGCTTGAGCAAAATCAGGTCTTCCTCCTCCATTTCCACCAGTTAATATAGCCAATTGTTTTACTAACTCTCCTGCTTTTATTTTAGAAGTTAAATCTTTTGTTACTCCAACAGCAAATATAGCTTTTCCATTATTTGCTCCTAAAACAACTACACAACTTCCTAATTTATCCTTAGCTTTATCTACAATTTCTCTTAATGAATCACTTTCTTTATTTTCAAATCCTTTAACTAAAACTTTAACTCCATTTATTTCAGTAACTTGTTCGAATAAAGAATTTACTTCATAAGTAGCTATTTTAGATTTTAATTCCTCTATTTCTTTTAATGAAGCTTTTAATTCTTCAGAAATTTTTTCTACTTTTTCTTCTAATTTTGAAGAATCTGTTTTTAAAGTTTTAGAAACTTTTTCTATTAATTTTTCCATAGATTTTACTGTTTCATAAGCATGATATCCAGTTTGAGCTTCTATTCTTCTTATTCCAGCAGCAATTCCTGTTTCAGATATTATTTTAAATAATCCTATTTCAGAAGTATTTCCTACATGAATTCCTCCACATAATTCTGTTGAAAACTCTCCAAAAGAAACCACTCTTACCACATCTTGATATTTATCTCCAAATAATGCCATAGCTCCTAATTTTTTAGCTTCATCCATAGACATCTCTCTTATATAAGAAGTTATAGATTCAGATATCTTAGCATTTACAAGTCTTTCTACTTTTTCTAACTCTTCATCAGTAACAGCTTCATAGTGATTAAAGTCAAATCTTAATCTATCAGCTGTAACTAAAGAACCTGCTTGTTGAACATGACTTCCTAATACTTCTCTTAAAGCTTTATGTAATAAGTGAGTAGCACTATGATTTTTAGAAATAGAAGCTCTTCTATTAATATCAACAGCTAATTTTACTTCTGTTCCTTCTACTAAATTATAAATTCCATTTAAAATCTTTACAGTATGCATAAATATATCTTTTTGTTTTTTTACATCTATAACCACTCCACTACTTCCTGTAGAAGAAACGATAGTACCAAAGTCAGCTTCTTGTCCTCCTGATTCAGCATAAAATGGGGTTTTATCTGTAATAACCATAAATTTATCATCTTCTAATTTTTTTACGAAAAGTATTTTAGCTGTTTCTTTTAAACTTTTATATCCCGTAAATTCAGTTTTACCATGTTCATCAAAGAAAGATTCAATAAAGGCATCTTGTCCTTTCTCCATTACAACTTCTCTAGAATTTCTAGCTAGTTCTCTTTGCTCTTCCATTTTTTGGTCAAATTCATTTTTATAAACTTTTATTTGATTTTCACTACAAATTTCTTCTGTTAATTCATAAGGGAAACCATATGTATCATACAATTTAAATGTTATTTCCCCTGATAAGAAATCTTCTCCATTATTTTTTGCTTCTTCTATAGCATTCATAACATGTTGAATTCCTAAATCAAGAGTATTAGAAAATTTTTCTTCTTCTATTTTTACAACTTTCTTTATATGTTTTAAGTTAGTTGCTAAATCAGGATAAGAACCTTTCATTAAATCAACAACCACATCAACTATATTATAAAGGAATAACTCTTTTACTCCTAATAATCTTCCATGTCTTATAGCTCTTCTTAAAATTCTTCTTAATACATATCCTCTTCCTTCATTTGATGGAATTACACCATCATTTATTAAGAAAGTTACTGCTCTTCCATGGTCAGCTATAACTTTTAGAGAATAATCATATTTTGGGTTTTCTCCATATTTTATCCTAGCTACTTTTGCCATAGCTTCAACTATTGGAAATAATAAATCAGTTTCAAAGTTATTAGCTTTTCCCTGAATAACAGCAGTTATTCTCTCTAATCCAGCTCCTGTATCTATATTTTTCTTAGGTAATGGTTCTAAATGTCCATCTTCCATTCTATTCCATTCAGTAAACACAAGGTTCCAAATTTCTATGAAACGATCATCTGTATTAGGATCTCCTAATCTAGAGTTTTCATCTCCACCAAATTTTACACCTAAATCTACATATATCTCTGAACATGGTCCACAAGAACCTGTAGGTCCAGCTGCCCACCAGTTGTCATCTTCTCCTAGTCTTACTATTCTTTCTTTAGGAAAATTACATTCTGATATCCATAAACTTTCAGCTTCATCATCAGTTTCAAAAACAGATACCCATAATCTATTTTTATCTATTTTTAAAATCTCTGTTATAAATTCATAAGACCATCTTATTGACTCTTTTTTAAAATAGTCTCCAAAAGAAAAATTCCCTAACATTTCAAAAAATGTATGGTGTCTTGCTGTTTTTCCAACATTATCTAAATCATTTGTTCTTATACATTTTTGAAATGTTGTTACTCTTGGAGTAGGTGCTGGCTTTTGTCCTAAAAAATAAGGTTTAAAAGGAACCATTCCTGCTACTGTTAAAAGTAGAGTTGGGTCATCTGGAATTAATGATGAACTTTCAAAGTGTCTGTGATTTTTACTTTCGAAAAATTCTATAAATTTTTCTCTAATTTCATTACCTGTTAACATTTTTCCTCCAATATCTATATTTTAATTTTGTTTTTATTAATCTAATTTAAAGTTTTCACCAAGATAAACTCTTTTAGCCACTTCATTCTTTGCTATTTCTTCTGGAGTTCCACTTATTAAAACTTCACCTTCAGCCATAATATAAGCTCTATCTGTTATTCTTAAAGTTTCTCTTACACTATGGTCTGTAATTAAAATCCCTAATCCTTTTTCTTTTAAATATTTTATTATATCTTGTATATCTTCTACAGCTATAGGATCTACTCCTGCAAAAGGTTCATCAAGTAAAATAAAATCTGGATTATTGGCTATCGTTCTAGCTATCTCTACTCTTCTTCTCTCTCCTCCTGATAAAGAATATCCATAAGATTTAGCTATATGTGATAATTTAAATTCTTCTAATAATTCTTCAACTATTTTTTTCTGCTCCTCTTTTGATAAATTTTTCATCTCTAAAACAGCATATATATTGTCTTCTACAGTTAAGTTTCTAAATACAGAAGCTTCTTGAGCTAAATATCCTATTCCTAAATTTGCTCTTTTATACATTGGAAATGTTGATATATCTTCGTCATTACAATATATTTTCCCGCTATCTGGTTTTATTATTCCTGTTATCATATAAAAAGTAGTTGTTTTTCCAGCTCCATTAGGTCCTAAAAGTCCCACAATTTCACCTTTTTTTACTTTAAGACTTACATCTTTTACAACTTGTCTTTTTTTATATGTTTTACATAGATGTTGTCCCTCTATACTTCTCATTGATTTCTCCTTTTATTTATTCGTTTTATAATTAATATTAGATTTACCATATGCTTTTATTTTTTGAGTATTTCTATTATATATAGCTCTATCTGAATTAAATATAAGTTGACTATTTTCTATTTTTACATTTCCTATTAATTCCAATGTTTGATTAATATTATTTAAAATTCCTTTATCTCCTATTAATATAGTTTTTTCTCCCTTATTATCTATATTTTCTATAGTTGTTTTAGAATTTAAATTTAATTTTTCTTCTTTAATATTTCCACTTATATTTTCTCCAAAAATTAGAGTTTTATTTTTTTCTGTTTCAGCATATATTTTATTATTTTTTCTAGCTATTATGTTACCTTTTATAAAATCATATTCTATATCATCTGATTTTATATTTTGCTTATCTCTCGAAATAATAGTATCTTTTTTTCCAATAATTTTTTGAACCTCATATTTGCCACTTTTTAATCTAAAATACGCTTTTAAACTTTTTCCTGATAAGTCTGTTACAACTTTTTTTCCTTTATCCACTGTAACAACCTTTCCTTTTACATTATCCATGAAATTGAATATTAATTTATCTGAATTTCCAGAAAATTTATCTGCTTTTATTTCTTCCATAGTTGTTTTTATACTTATTTTTTCTCCAGATATATCTTTAGTTACTGTATTTGATAAAATATTATCTGCTAAGATTTTTATATTATTTTGATGGTCAATTGAAACATTACCTATTGCAAATACAGTATTTTTTTGTGTATTATAAATAACTTCATTACCTTTTAACTTAGATTCCTCATTATAAACTAATACATTACCTTTTAATTTTAAAATTTTCTCTTCCATTAAATATTCTAAATTATTTGAAGTTATTTTTTCATTTTTATCACTTATACCACTAAATTTATTTCCTATAAATATTTTTTCCTTATTTCTTAAGACACCATTTTCTACTAGTCCATTAAATTTATTATCTTTAGTTTTAAAAGTAATGCTCTCATCAAATTTTATAACTTCTTCTTTTAATTTATAATTTGCTTCTGAAGTTAAAAATTCCTCTTTTTCAGTAAGTAATTTTACATTATTTTTTATCTTTAAAAATTCATCTTTTTTAAATTCTCCAGTATCTCCTGTAATTATATTTTCTGTATCTTTACTCACATATTTTACTTCATTTAAAATATATCCTAACTCACTAGTTAAATTATAATTTAATCCTTTTCCTGTAAATGTAGAAGTTAAAGTTTCATAATTAAATACTTCGTTTGTTTGAATCTCATTTTTAGAAATAATATATTCTACATTTTTACTTTTTATTATACTTTTATCCTCTAGATTTTCTATAGTAAAGTCATTTGGTATAGCACCTCTATCTTTAGAAGTGTAATATTCCAATTTATCTGTTTTTAAAATATTAGTTTTATTAATTGCCTTTACTTTTCCTATAGCATAATAATCTTTCTTTTGAGTATCAAAAATTATTTTTTCCGCTTCTATTTTATTATTATTTACTTTAGAAATAACATTTCCTAAAATTATATCTCCTATTTTAGTTATATTGTTATAATTCATTTGTTGTCCAATACTTATATAGTCCTTATCTTCATAAATATACCCTTCTTTTAACTCCATCTCTTCTTTGGCAAAATTATAAACAAAATTTTTAGAAGTTGCTTTTCTATCTTCATAAGTATATACAACTTTATCTTTTTTAGATGTAAAATATCCTATTTTAGATTCAACATTATAAATTGCTGAATCACCTATAATTTTTTCACCTTTTGCATTAGTTATCTCTACATTTCCATTTAATTCAATAATCTTTTCATCAATTTTATAAATTCCACTATCACCAATAAATTTTATATCTCCATTAGTTCCATTAACTTTGCCAATTATATCAATTTCCCTCTCTGGTCTTATTTTTTGTATTTTTTGAGAATTTATTATATATCCATCAATTGTTATTACTGGATTATTATTAGCCATAAAAGTTTCTTTTAAATTATTATAATCTAAATTTTTTCCTTGTATAACTCCTTTTCCATAATATCCTGTAAAACCATTTCTGATTTCTATTTTATTTTTATCTATATAATATTTTCCATTTTTAAACTCACCAGAAAAACCATCTTCTTCAGAATTAATATTTTTAAATTTTCCATTTCCTGTAAGAGTGAATAAATTTTTCTTTTCTTGGTAAACTCCTTTATCTCCTTCTATTAAGAATTTATCATTAGACATTTTTACTTGTTCTCTTATATTGATAACATCAAATTTTTTATTAGTTATCAACTCATTACCTTCCAAAGTAATATTTTCTAATTCATTTATAGCTTTTATCCCTTCCTTAGAAACTAACAAATCCTTATACTGATTATAATTTAATTTATTAGAGAATATTTTCCAACCTTTTCCATTATCTCCAACTATATTTTCTTCTAAAAATAAATTTTTTCCAGCATCTACAAATGCTTTATTTCCGGAAAGAGTCATATCTTCATATCTAGCTATAGCTTTTTCAAATTTTGTTGTATCTAAATCCATATCATCTATTTGTCTTTCAGCTTCTATATGATATCCATCTGTATCATATACAACATTTGTAGTTTCTATAACATTTTTTATTACTCCTAAACCTTTTTCTGGTTTATAGTAATTCAAGTAAACTATTAAAACTATTCCTGCAGCTATTATAGAATTTTTTAATTTCTTATTCATTCCTCCTCCTAATTTCAAGTTATTTTAAAATTTAATTTAGGATTTTCTTTAACTCATTTATTTTTAATAAAGCTTCCATTGGAGTAAAATTATTTATATCTATCTCTCTTATTAAATCTAATACTTTTTTTTCTTCTTCTGTTATTTTCTCCTCATTTTTAAGTTTTTCTTCTTTAGTACTTTCTAAATTTATTCCACTATTACTCCCAAATAACATCATTTGCTCTATTCCTAAATTTCTTTCAATAACATTTTTTCTTTCTTCCAATACATTTAATATTTTTTTAGAATTTTTTAATATTTCTTTAGGAAGACCTGCTAACCTTGCTACCTCAATCCCATAAGATTTATCAGCTCCTCCTTGAATAATTTCTCTTAAAAACTTAATTTCATTATCTTTTTCTTGTACTTCAATTCTATAATTAGCTGCTCTTTCTAGTCTCTCCCCTAATTCAGTAAGTTCATGATAATGAGTAGCAAAAATTGTTTTTGCTTTTATTTTATCATGAATATATTCTGTTATAGCTGAAGCTATGGAAATTCCATCAAATGTTGAAGTTCCTCTACCTATTTCATCTAATATAATAAACGAATTTTCTGTAGCACTATTTAATATATTAGCTACTTCACTCATTTCTAGCATAAACGTTGATTGACCTGTGACTAAATCATCACTAGCACCTATTCTTGTAAAAATTTTATCTATTAATGAAACTTTAGCATAATCAGCTGGAACATAACTTCCTATATGAGCCATTATAATTATTAAAGCTATCTGTTTCATATAAGTTGATTTTCCTGACATATTTGGTCCTGTAAGAATTATAAAATTTTTATTCTCATTTAAAGTAACATTATTTTTTACAAATTCTCCAGTAGGAATTAATTTTTCAACTATTGGATGTCTTCCACCTAATATTTCCATTTCTCCAGTTTCCACTATTTCAGGCTTTATATAATTATTCTTTATTGCTACATAAGCCAAAGTAGAAATTACATCAAGATAAGAAATTTTATTACTTAATTCTTGTAACATTTTTATATATTCTTTTAGTTTTCCTGTTAATTCTTTAAATAAATAGTATTCTAAATTTTCTATTCTATTTTTTGCATTTAATATCTTATCTTCATATTCTTTTAATTCTGGAACTATATATCTTTCAGCATTTACTAATGTTTGTTTTCTTATATAATAATCAGGAACTAACTCTGAATTAGCTTTAGTTACTTCTATAAAATATCCAAATACTTTATTATATTTTATTTTTAGTCCTTTTATTCCTGTTTTTTCTCTTTCATTAGCCTCTATTTTTAATAAATAATCTTGACCATGTTCAGCTATATTTCTTAATTCATCTAATTCATCATTATATCCATCTTTTATAATCCCACCTTCTCTTATTGAAAATGGTGGTTCATTAACTATAACTTTTTCTATTAGATTATAAATCTCTACACTTTTTTCTATATCTACAGTTAATATTGTAGAATTATTTCTAAGAAGAATTTTATATATTTCTAAAGTATTTTTTATTGATTCTTTTAAAGCTACTAAATCTCTTCCATTTATAGTTTCTAGAGTTAGTTTTCCAATAATTCTTTCAATATCGTAAATATCTTTTAATCTTTCACGTACTTCCTCTCTAACTAAAACTTCATTTATAAAATATCCTATATCTTCTTGTCTTTTTCTAATTTCATTTATATTTAAAGTAGGATTTTTAACTATTTTTTTTAGTAATCTACTTCCCATAGAATTTTTACAATAATCTAATACCCAAAGTAATGTTCCTGTATTATTTCCTTTATAATTTTCTATTATATCTAAATTTCTTTGAGTAGTAAGATTTAATTCCATTATGTCATTGCAATTTACGTAAGAAATTTTATTTATTGGTAGCTCTTTACCTTTTTGTAAATCTATAACATATTTTAAAGTCATAGCACAAATTGAAATAATTTCTTCTTCAGATTTACTTATTCCAAAACTATCTAAAGATTGAATTTTAAAATATTCTAGAAGATATTTCTCTGAATTTTTTACAAAAGATATTTTTGTTAAATTTATTCTTTCTAAAATTCTACTAGATTCTAATTCTTTAAAAAGAATTCCATAGCTTTTTTCATCTGTTATTATCTCTTTTGGAAAAATTTTATTAATTTCTCCTAATAATTTATATATTAAATTTCCATCTAATATCTTTGTAGTCTTAAATTCTCCTGTTGTAATATCTACATAACTAATAACTATACTTTTATCTTTTATAACAACTCCCATAAGATAGTTATTAGCTTTTTCGTCTAAATATTCTGTATCTATAACAGTTCCAGGAGTAATTACTCTTACAACTTCTCTTTTTACTATTCCTTTTACTTCTTTTGGGTCTTCTACTTGTTCGCATATAGCTACTTTATATCCCTTATTAACTAACTTAGCTATATAAGAAGCTACTGAATGGTAAGGAACTCCCGCTAAAGGTACATCCATTTTTTTATTTCTTTTTGTCAAAGTAAGCCCTAACTCTTTTGAAGCTATTTTTGCATCCTCATAAAACATTTCATAAAAATCACCAAGTCTAAAAAATAAGATACTATCTTGATATTGAGTTTTTATTTCCATGTATTGTTTCATTAAAGGAGTTTCGTCAACTATCATATTTATCCTTTCACTTGTTCTTTTAGTTCTTCTAATATTTTTATAACTTCTTTATAATCTTCTTGTTTATTTATTCTATTTTTTGCCTCTGCTGAACCTCTAATTCCTTTTAAATACCAACAAATATGCTTTCTCATTTCAAAAATAAATTTATCATTTTCGTTATCTTCTCTAGCCATGTAAATATGTTTTATAGCCATATCTATTTTTTCTTCTTCTGTTACTTTAGTTTTAACTTCCCCATACTCAAAAATCTCTCTTATATCTCTTATAAGCCATGGATTTCCACACATTCCTCTAGCTAACATAATTCCATCAACTCTAGAAAATTTTACTTTTTCTAGAGCATCTTCTGCTGTAAAAATATCACCATTTCCTATAACTGGAATATTTACTGCTTCTTTTACTTCTTTTATTTTAGTCCAATCAGCTTTTCCTGTATACATCTGTTCTCTAGTTCTTCCATGAACTGTAATATGTGTACATCCTACTTCTTCTGCTATTTTAGCTATTTTAATATATTCTTTTACTCCTTTAAAACCAACTCTTATTTTTATAGAAATATTTGTTTCTGGTTTTAAAACTTCTCTCATTTTTGTTAAAATTTCTCTAATTTTTTCTGGATTTTCTAAAAGAGCTGCTCCTGAACCATTTTTAGTTACTTTAGGCATAGGACAACCAGCATTTAAATCTATTTGTTTTACACCTTTATTTTCTAAATAAAGTGCACTATTCACAATTTTATCTATATCTGAACCAAAAACTTGAACAGCTTCTCCATCTCTAAGTCTTAATAATTTATTTATAGTTTTATCATTTAAAACTTCTAAGGCATTTACACTAACCATCTCAGTAAATATCATATCTGGTTCAAATTCTTTTAGAATATTTCTAAAAGTATAATCTGTAACTCCTGCCATAGGAGCTGTATAAATTTTCATTAAACCTCCATTTTTTTCAATAATTTTATTGGTTTTTTATTTCAAAATTGACAATTATCCACAATACTAAATTTTAGCATATTTTTTCAATTTTTTCAATTAATCTACAAAATTTATTCTTTTATAATATAATTTTAAATTATTTTATGATATAATTTTATAAATAAATTTTTGGAGGAAAATTTAATGTTTGAATATTTAAAAGGAGTTATTTCTTATAAAAAATTAGATTATGCTGTATTAGATATTGGAGGAATTGGTTATAAAATTTTTATTTCTCTTAGAACTTATGAAAAAGTAAATATTAATTCTGAAGCTAAATTTTTTATTTTTAATTATATTAAAGAAGATGAATATAAACTTATTGGTTTTTTAGAAGAAAGAGAAAGAAACCTTTTTGAAATGTTACTTTCTGTGAAAGGTATAGGAATGTCTTTAGCTTTATCTATAATGTCATCTTTTGATTGTGAAACAATTCGTACATTAATTTTAGAAGGGGATTATGTAACTTTAAAAAATGTTCCTAAACTAGGAGAAAAAAAAGCTCAACAAATAATTTTAGATTTAAAATCTAAAATTAAAAAAATGGATTTTGTTTCTATTGAACAAGCATTAAATATAAATGTTAATTATGAAATTGAAGATGAATTAATAATGGCTTTAGAAGGATTAGGATATAATAAAAAAGATATAAATAAAATTATAGATAAAAATAAAATAAAATCATATAAAAATATTCAAGAAGCTATAAAAGATACTTTAAAAAATCTTCAAATAAAATAAAAAGGAATTCCTTAAACTAGATAGAATATTAGTATAAATAACTCAAGTTACAATATCAATGTCACATAAAAAGGAGTATATATATGAGAAAAATATTTATATTGGATACTAATATTTTAATTCATGACCCTAATTCAATTTATAATTTTAGAGGTAATGATGTTTTTTTACCAATTGAAGTTATTGAAGAAATAGATAAACTAAAAGGAAAACAAGATACTGGAATAAATGCCAGAATGGCTTCTAGAGTTATTGAAGAAATTAGAAAAAAAGGGAACTTATCTAAAGGAGTTGAACTTCCAGAGGAAATTTTCTTTAAAGTCATTGTTGAAAGTGGAAAAGATTCTATACCTGAAGGTTTAAAAAAAGATTCTACTGATAATAGTGTTCTTGGAATGACTATAAAAATAAAAAATAAATTTCCTGATAGAAAAGTAATTTTAGTAACAAAAGATATAAACCTTAGAATAAAAGCTGATGCTATTGGTATTGAAGTAGAAGACTATTCAACTGATAGAGTTGTTTATGATGAACTTGATAAGGGATACTTAGAAATAGAAATTTCTAAAACTTTATTTGATAAATATGATAAAAGTGGAAAAATTGACATTTCTGAGTTAAATCTTGATTTTGAACCATCTCCAAACTTTTTCTTTATCATGAAAGCTGGACAAGAAAAAACTACAGGTAGAGTTTTTGGAGATAAAGTCAAAAAATTTGTTAATGGGGATATTTGTGCTTGGGGAGCTAGAGCGAGAAATGATGAACAAAAATTTGCTATGGATTTATTAATGGATGATGATATAAAAGCTGTTACTTTAGTAGGAAAAGCTGGTACTGGAAAAACATTACTTGCTATAGCTGCTGGTCTTGAACAAGTTGTTGAAAGAAAAAAATATTCTAAATTATATATTGCTAGACCTATAATTCCTATGGGAAAAGATTTAGGATATTTACCTGGTAACGAAAAAGAAAAATTAAGACCTTGGATGCAACCAATTTTTGATAATATAGAACTTCTAAGTGATTTTAAAGGAGATAAAACAGGAGAAAAGGTTATAACAGGTCTTGAAACTATGGGCCTTTTAAAAGTTGAAGCTCTTACATATATAAGAGGAAGAAGCATTCCTAATGGTTTCATCATAATTGATGAAGCACAAAATTTAACTCCTTTAGAAATAAAAACTATTATAACAAGAGCTGGGGAAAATACAAAAATTGTATTTACAGGAGACCCTTACCAAATAGATAGTCCTTATCTTGATACTAATACAAATGGACTTACTTATATGGCTGAGAAATTAAAAGATGAAAAAATAGTTGGACATATTACTTTGGTTAAAGGAGAACGTTCTCCTTTAGCAGAAATTTCTGCAAAATTATTATAATTTATTTTACAAGGAAGATTATTCTTCCTTGTTTTTTATCAACTATTTTCTAACTTCTATAAAATTTTCTTTGTATTTTTTCTCATTTTATATTATAATATTCAATAGAATATTATTAGAATTCTTTGCTTTTTGAAAAAAGAATTTTTTATGGAGGAAAAATGGAAAGTATATTAACTATTTTACTATTTATATTTGCCTTGGCGTTAATAATCCTTGTTCTTATCCAACCTGATAGGAGTCGTGGAATGTCTGGTAGTATGGGAATGGGAAGTGCTAATACAGTATTTGGTCTTTCTAAAGATGGTGGTCCTTTAGCTAAAGCTACAAAAATAATTGCAACTTTATTTATTATAATAGCATTATTATTATACCTATACTCAGCAAAATAAAACAATTTAAGATGTGTTCATTACAACACATCTTTTTATTATTTTAAGGAGGATAAATGGAAACTCCAACTCTTTTTCAAAATAATTATCAAGATATAAAGCCACTTGCTTTAAAGTTGAGACCTAAAACTCTAGAAGAATTTATAGGACAAGAAGAATTACTTGGAGAAGGAAAACTTTTAAATAAAATAATAAGAACTGGAAAAATTAGCAATATGATTTTATATGGTCCTCCAGGTTGTGGAAAAAGTTCTCTTGGAGAGATAATTTCTAATGAACTTAATTGTAATATAGAAAACTTAAATGCTACTACAGCTTCTCTAAATGATTTAAGAGAGATTGTTGAAAAAGCAAAAAAATCTATAGAACTTTATAACAAAAAAACAGTTTTATTTCTTGATGAAATTCATAGATTTAATAAAATGCAACAGGATGCTTTATTATCTTATACAGAGTCAGGAATATTAATTCTTATTGGAGCCACTACTGAAAATCCCTATCATAATCTTAATAATGCCCTTTTATCAAGATGTCTCATTTTTGAATTTAAATCTCTTGAAAGAAAAGATATAGAAAAAATTTTAATAAAAGGGGAAAAATATTATAATAAAATTTTACCAAATAATATAAAAAATATTATTTTAGATATTTCACAGGGAGATTGTAGAATAGCTTTAAATTATTTGGAATTATTTTTTAATAATTCTGAAAATGAAAATTTTGAAGATATAGAAAAACTTTTTTCTAAACGCAAAGTTTCTTATCATAAAGAAGAAGATAAATATAATATTATCTCTGCTATGATAAAAAGTATTAGAGGAAGTGATCCTGATTCAGCTGTCTATTGGATGGGTAGACTTTTATATGGTGGTGAAGACCCTAGATATATAGCTAGAAGGCTTGTCATTTCAGCCAGTGAAGATATTGGAATGGCTAATCCAGAAGCTTTAGTTATAGCTACATCAGCCTATACAGCTAGTGAAAAAATAGGAATGCCTGAAATTAGAATAATTTTAGCTCATGCTGTTATTTATTTAGCTATTTCAAGTAAAAGTAATTCATGTTATAATAGTATTAATGAAGTTTTAGAAGATATTAAAAATGGAGATATGCAAGAAATTCCTCTTCATATTTCTGATAGAGCTATCGGATATAAATATCCTCATGATTATGATGGAAATTTTGTTAAACAAAATTATAGAAAAAATACAAGTAAAAAATATTATAAACCTGGAAATAATAAATTTGAAATTCAAATTAAAGATAAATTAGATAGACTTTGGAAAAAATAAAAATTAAAATAAACTGGAGGAGATTTAATGAAATTAATTAAAGCAGTAAGAGGAACTAAAGATATTATTGAAGAAACAGCTGCAAAATATTCTTATATTCACAGGATTGCTGAAGATTTATTTTCTGCATATGGATACTCTTATATAAAAACTCCTATTTTTGAGGAAACAGACCTTTTTAAAAGAGGAATAGGAGAAGCTACAGATGTAGTAGAAAAAGAGATGTATACTTTTCTTGATAGAGGAGAAAGAAGTATTACTTTAAGACCTGAAGGAACTGCCTCTGTTGTAAGAGCTTATTTAGAAAATAAAATTTATGCAAAAGAAGATATTTCAAAATTTTTCTATATGGGGTCTATGTTTAGATATGAAAGACCTCAAGCTGGAAGACAAAGAGAATTTAATCAAGTTGGTGTTGAAGTTTTAGGTGAGGCTTCTCCTATTCTTGATGCTGAAGTTATAGCTATGAGCTATCACTTACTTGAAAAATTAGGAATAACTGACCTTGAAGTTAATATTAACTCTGTTGGTGAAAATGAATCTCGTCAAAAATATAGACAAGCTTTATTAAACTATTTAGAGCCTGTTAAAGAACATTTATGTGAAGATTGTAAAAGAAGACTAGAAACAAATCCTCTAAGAGTATTAGATTGTAAAGTAGAAACTTGTAAAAAATATACTGAAAATACTCCTAGTATAATAGATTCTTTATCTGAAGCTGAAAGAAATCATTATGAAACTGTGAAAAAATATTTAACTTTATTTGGTATTCCGTTTGTTGAAAATCCAAAATTAGTTAGAGGATTAGATTATTATTCAAGTACAGTATTTGAAATAGTAACTAACAAACTTGGAGCTCAAGGAACTGTCCTTGGAGGTGGAAGATATGATAATCTTCTAAAACAATTAGGTGATAGAGAAACTCCAGCTTTTGGATTTGCTGCAGGAATTGAAAGAATTATGATGCTTATGGATACTATTCCTTCTAAAGAAACTGATATATATGTAGCTTGGCTTGGTGAAAACACTTGTGATTTTGCTATGAAATTAACTAGTATTTTAAGAAAAGAAGGACTAAAAGTAGCTATTGATTTTAACTCTAAAGGTATGAAAAGTCATATGAAAAAAGCTGATAAATTAAATGTCAATTATACAATAATTATTGGTGAAGATGAGATGGCTAAAAATATCATAGTTTTAAAAGATTTTAATGCTAGAACTCAAGAAGAATTAACAATTGAAGAATTAATAAAAAAATTAAAAAAATAAATTCTTAAAGGAGACTTAAAATGATATATAGAAATCATAACTTAGGTGAACTAAGGAAAAATAATATCGGTGAAAAAGTTATTTTATCTGGTTGGGTTGCTACTAAAAGAGACCTTGGAGGGCTTACTTTTGTAGACCTAAGAGATAGAGAAGGAATAACTCAAATTATTTTTGATACTGATGTGGCTAGTCAAGAAGTTGTTGATAAAGCTCAAAAATTAAAAACAGAATCTGTTATTAGAATAGAAGGAGAAGTAAGAGAAAGATATAGTAAAAATCCTAATATCCCTACTGGAGAAATAGAAGTATTTGCTACTTCTATTGATGTATTAAACTCTTGTGATACTTTACCTTTCCAAATGACAGATGAAGGATTAAGTGAAAATATCAGACTTAAATATAGATATCTAGATTTAAGAAGAGAACAAATGATAAATAATTTGAAAAAAAGACATAGAATGATTATGTCTATTAGAAATTATATGGATGAAAAAGGATTTTTAGATGTAGATACTCCTTTATTAACAAAATCTACTCCTGAAGGAGCTAGAGACTTCTTAGTTCCTAGTAGAACTAATGGAGGACAATTCTATGCTTTACCTCAATCACCTCAATTATTTAAACAACTTTTAATGATAGCTGGTGTTGAAAAATATTTCCAAATTGCTAAATGTTTTAGAGATGAGGATTTAAGAGCTGACAGACAACCTGAATTTACTCAACTTGACATTGAAATGTCTTTTGTTGAACTAGAAGATGTTATTACTGAAATTGAAGGATTAGCAAAAAGAGTATTTAAACAAGTAACAGGACAAGAAGCAAATTATGATTTCCCAAGAATGGAATGGAAAGATGCTATGGACAGATTTGGTTCTGATAAACCAGATACTAGGTTTGGAGTAGAATTAAAAGATATTTCTGAAATTGTTGCTAACTGTGGGTTTAAAGCATTTAGTTCTACAATAGCCGATGGAGGAATTGTTAAAGCTATTGTAGCTCCTCAAGTAGCTGATAAATTTTCAAGAAAAATTCTTGATGATTATCAAGAATATGTAAAAAGATATTTTGGAGCTAAAGGATTAGCTTACATAAAACTTACTAAAGATGGAATTAATTCTCCAATAGCTAAATTTTTAACTGAAGAAGAAATAAAAGCTATAATTGAAAAAGTTGAAGCTAATGAAGGAGATGTAATCTTAATTGTAGCTGACAAAGTAAAAGTAGTTCATGCTGCTTTAGGAGCTTTAAGATTAAGAATAGGAAAAGAATTAAATCTTTATGATAAAAATGAATTTAAGTTTTTATGGGTTGTTCACTTCCCTATGTTTGAATATGATGAAGAAGAGCAAAGATACAAAGCTGAACACCATCCATTTACATCTATAATGGAAGAAGATATGCCAAGATTCTTTGAAGGAGATATGGATATAAGAACTAATACTTATGATTTAGTTCTAAATGGAAATGAAATTGGTGGTGGAAGCATTAGAATTCATAATCCTCAAGTTCAAGAAAAAGTTTTTGAAAAATTAGGACTTACTCAAGAACAAGCTCGTGAAAAATTTGGATTCTTTATTGACGCATTTAAATATGGAGCACCACCTCATGGAGGACTAGCTTTTGGAATAGATAGATGGTTAATGGTAATGTTAGGAGAAAACTCTATAAGAGATGTTATTCCTTTCCCTAAAACAAATAAAGGTCAATGTTTAATGACTGAAGCTCCAAATATTGTTGAGAAAGAACAATTAGATGAATTATTTATAGTTTCTACTTTTAAAAAGGAAAAATAAATTGTATATTTTCCAATAATTTACAACTAATTTCAATTTTAAAAATTTATTTTTGAAAAGTTAATATTGCATTTATAATTAAAATATGATATAATTCAATCAAAGAATAGAAAATTTCTGGTCTACGCGTTATTCTCTAATGTTTTGGGCCTATGGTCGCTACTGGGGTTGTCCCTGTTAGAAGTAAATCAGATAAGTCACGAAAACCCTTGTTTTACGGACCCTGTATGCGTCTAGCAAATAACTACCACTTGTTTTTATGGCGACCAAAACAGAGGAGGAGACGGTAGATCGGTGTTCATTCTGGTTGAGGACTTAGTCCTCTTTTTTATTTATTAAATTATTTTATGGAGAAGCCTATGTTAAGAATAGAAAAGTATATAGAAGAAATTTTAAAAAATGCTATAGAAAAAGCATTTCCTAACAAAGAGTTAAAGCCAATAGAAATTACAATAGCAACTAATGAAAAATTTGGAGATTTCCAAAGTAATTTTGCTATGATGAATTCTAAAATTATTGGTGGAAATCCTAGAAAAATAGCTGAAAATTTAGTTAATAATATTCCTGAAAATAATATTATTGAAAAATTAGAAATAGCTGGTCCTGGATTTATAAATATATTTTTAAAAAATTCTTATGTATCTGAATATGTAAGAAAAATGACAACTGAAAAATATCAGTTTGCAGAGTTAAACACAGATGGTGATATAATCATAGATTATTCTTCACCTAATATAGCTAAAAGAATGCATATTGGTCATTTAAGATCAACTATTATAGGAGATTCTGTTAAAAGATTATGTAATTTTTTAGGATATCATACTGTTGCTGATAATCATATAGGAGATTGGGGAACTCAATTTGGAAAACTTATAGTTGGTTATCACAAATGGTTAGATAAAGATGCTTATCAAAAAAATCCTATTGAAGAACTTGAAAGAGTTTATGTAGAATTTACAAAAGAAAGTGAAAAAAATCCAGAACTTGAAGATATTGCAAGAGAAGAACTAAAAAAACTTCAAGATGGTGATGAAGAAAACTATAAACTTTGGCAAGAATTTATAAAAGTTTCTCTTGAAGAATATAATAAATTATATAAAAGAATGGATGTTCATTTTGATACTTACTATGGAGAATCTTTCTATCATCCAATTATGCCAAAAGTTATTGATGAGTTAGTTGAAAAAGGATTAGCTGTAGAAGATCAAGGAGCAAAAGTTGTTTTCTTTGATGAAAAAGAAAATCTTCATCCTTGTATAGTTCAAAAGAAAGATGGAGCTTTTCTTTACTCTACATCTGATATAGCTACTATAAAATTCAGAAAAGAGAATTATAATGTTAATAAAATAATTTATTTAACTGATGAAAGACAACAAGATCATTTTAAACAATTCTTTAAAATAACTGAAATGTTAGGTTGGGATATAGAAAAAGTCCATATTTGGTTTGGAATTATGAGATTTGCTGATGGTGTATTTTCTACAAGAAAAGGAAATGTCATAAGATTAGAACAACTTCTTGATGAAGGAAAGAAAAAAGCCTTGGAAATTATTGAGGAAAAAAATCCATCACTTTCTAATGAAGAAAAGGATAATATAGCTGAAATAGTTGGAATTGGAGCTATTAAATATGCTGACCTTTCTCAAAATAGACAAAGTCCTATTATATTTGAATGGGATAAAATTTTAAGTTTTGAAGGAAATACAGCTCCTTATTTACAATACTCTTATGCAAGAATTCAATCTATACTTAGAAAAGCAGGAGAACTTGGTAAAGCTTTAGATGAAAATAAAGAAATTCAAATTATTGATAAAAACGAAAGAGTTCTTTCGACATATTTAACTTTATTCCCTACAATGGCTTTAAAAGCTGGAGAAGCATACAAACCAAATCTTCTGACTGATTATTTATTTGAACTTGCTAAAAAATTTAATACTTTCTATAATTCATGTCCTATTTTAAATCAAGAAGATAATATTCTTTATTCAAGATTACTTCTTATAGATAGAGTTGCAAAAACTTTAAAAGAAGGACTTAACTTATTAGGTATTAAAACAGTAAATAGAATGTAAAATAATCTTAATAAAAAAGCTGAGAAAAATTCTCAGCTTTTTTTATATCCATTTTGCTCTCCATGTATATAAAGTCATTAATATAAGTCCTATTGTCCAAGTAATAGGATACAAAATTAATATATTATTTATTGTATTATCTAATGGTAAAATAAAATTAATCCAAAAGATTCTAAAGATACACATTGAAAAAAGTAAAATTAACATAGGTGGCATAGTTTTTCCAACACCTCTTACTGTTCCTGCTAATGAATGTAACATTGAAAGTATAAAATAAAATGGGCAAAAATATTTCATGGCCGAAATTCCTGCCTGTATTATTTTTTCATCATTTGTAAAAAGTTCTACAAGAGGGCGAGAAAATGTAAGAAGTAAAATTCCTATTATAATAGAATAAATAATACCCATTCCAAGAGTTATCCACATTCCTTTTTTTACCCTATCTTTTCTTCTACCACCATAATTTTGTCCTGTAAAAGTTGTACTAGCCATACTTAAACTTAAAATAGGTAAAACATTAAATCCGTCTATTTTTAAATATATTCCAAATCCTGCTATAATACTTGGACCAAATACATTTATACTACTTTGAATTAAAACATTTGAAAATGAAATTACTGTACTTTGTATTCCTGTCGGAAAACCTACTCTAATCATATTCAAAGCTATTTTTTTATTTATCTTTAGTTTATTTAAATATACTTTATAAGTATCATTTACTTTTAATAAAAATATTAAAGCTAAAACACAAGAAATAAATTGACTAATATTGGTAGCTATTGCAACTCCTTTTATTCCCATGTTAAGTCCTCTGACAAATAATAAATCTAAAAATATATTAGTTACTGAAGCTACTCCTAAATAAAGTAAAGACCTTTTTGAATTTCCAGCAGCATTTAATATTCCTGCTTCCATATTGTAAACTATACTAAAAACTAATCCTAAAGAAAATAATCTCAAATAAACAACTGAATCTTTAAATATTTCATCTGGAGTTTTCATCCATTTTAAAATTTGAGGAGTAAAAATAAATCCCACTATTGATAAAATTATTCCCAATATAATTGATATCATTATAGCTGTGTGTACAGATAAATTTATTCTTTTATTATTTTTAGCTCCTATTGCTTGAGATATAATTACTCCTGCTCCTACAGCTATCCCTTGACTAAATCCTATTAATAAATTAATTATAATTGTACTTGAACCTACTGCTGCTAAAGCATTACTTCCTACATAATTCCCTACTATAATTGAGTCAACTGTATTATAAGTTTGTTGTAATAAATTTCCTAAAATTAAAGGAATTGAAAATAATAAAAGTATTTTTACAATACTTCCTTCTGTCATATTCAATGTTTTTTTCCCTTTTTCAACACTTTCTATTTCTTCTACCACTTTAATCTCCTCTTGTTTCTATTTTATAACATTTGTCCATTAAAAAAATAAAAATAAATTATCCCTATAAATGTCAAGATAAAAAAAATTTTTAACATTAGTTTTGTAACTTTCCAAAAAATCCATAAGCAAATTAAAGCTCCTAAACATAATAAAATACTATCCATTTTTTCTCCTTTAACAGTTTTCTTATACTAAAAGATTATACCACATTATCCAAAAAAATATTAATTAAAAATTGTTTTTCTTGATTTATAATTTTTAAAATCGTATAATATTATTAAAAACTTTACTTTAAAAAGGAGAAGATTTCTATGGAAATAATATCATCTAGAGATAATATTGAAACTAAATATAAATGGAATTTAACAGATATTTATAAAAATTGGGATGAATGGGATAATGATTTAAATATTTTAACTAATTCAATGAAAGAAATACCAACTTTTGAAAATAATATTACTACAAATTCTAAAAAATTTATAGAACTTTTAGAACTAGAAGAAAAAATAAGCAGACTTATTGATAAACTTTATCTTTATCCTTATATGCTTAGAGATTTGAATTCAAAAGATATTATAGCAGCTGAAAAAATGCAAACTATAGAACATATTTATGCTGAATATAGCATATCTTCATCTTGGATTACTCCTAAAATATTAGAAATTCCTAAAGAAATTATGGATAAATGGATTGAAGAAAATAAAGAACTACACAATCATAAGTTTAACTTAAATGAACTTTATAGATTGAAACAACATGTATTAGATAAAGATAAAGAAAAACTTTTATCATATTTTTCTCAATATATGGGAAGTATAAATGAAGTTTATGATGAACTTTCTATTTCTGATATTAAATGGAATGAGGTAGAACTTTCTACTGGAGAAAAATTTAAAGTTAGTAATGCTGTATATTCAAAAATATTAGAAAGTTATAAAAATCAGGAAGATAGAAAAAAAGCTTTTGAAGCACATTATAACTCTTATTTTATAAATAAAAATACTTATGCTGCTATTTATAGAGGACAAATCTTAAGAGATGTTGCTAATATGAAGGCTAAAAATTATAATTCTACTTTAGAAAAAGCTTTAGAGCCTAATAATATTTCTACAAATGTCTATCTCAACCTTATTAATTCAGCTAAAGAAAATTCTCAACCATTAAAAAAATATTTGGAACTTAGAAAAAAATATCTAAATATTTCTGAGTATCATTATTATGATAACCAAATTAAAATTGTTGACTACAAAAGAAACTTTACTTATGAAGAAGCTAAAAAAATTGTTTTAAACTCTGTAAAACCTTTAGGTGAAGATTATTATAATAATCTAAAGATTGCTATAAGCGAAGGATGGTTAGATGTTTTTGAAACTCCTAATAAAAGAAGTGGAGCTTATTCTTTAAATATATATGATGTTCATCCTTATATGCTTTTAAATTTTAATGGAACTTTAGAATCTGTATTTACATTAGCTCATGAATTAGGACATACTCTTCATAGTATGTATTCTACTAAAAATCAACCTTATTCTACTCATGATTACACTATCTTTGTTGCAGAAGTTGCTTCCACATTTAATGAAAAACTTTTACTAGATTATATGTTAAATACAGCAACTGATAAAAATGAAAGAATTGCTTTGATAGAAGAAGCTATAGGAAATATTGTTGGTACTTATTATCTTCAAAGTCTTTTTGCTAATTATGAATATGAAGCATATAAATTAGTGGAAAATGGTACTCCTGTAACTTCAGAAACTTTGGATAACATAATGGATAAGCTATTTAAAGAATATTTTGGAGATGAACTTATTATTGATGATTTACAAAAAATAATTTGGGCTAGAATTCCTCATTTCTTTAATTCTCCTTATTATGTTTATCAATATGCTACAAGTTTTTCAGCTTCATCTAAATTATATGATAAAATTTTTAATTCTTCTTACTCAAAGGAAGAAAGAAAAATTTCTAGTGAAAAATATTTAGAACTTTTGAAATCTGGAGGAAATGATTTTCCTATTAATCAATTAAAAAAAGCTGGAGTTAATTTAGAAGAAAAAGAAAATTTTAAAGCTGTAGCTTTGGAAATGGAAAAATTATTAATTTTATTAGAAAAAGAATTAAATAAATAAAAATTATAAATTTTAGTTGGGAAAATTATTGTGTCATTTTTATTTGTTTTAGGAGGATTTTAATGGACACAAAACATCAATTTATGGGAAATGAAAAAATCACCAAACTTCTTCTTCAATTTTCTATCCCAGCTATTATAGGAATGTTAGTAAATGCCCTTTACAATGTTGTTGATAGGATATACATTGGAAATATCAAGGAAGTAGGACATTTAGCTATAGCTGGGGTTGGAGTTACTTTTCCCATTACACTATTTATTTTTTCTTTCGCTCTTTTAGTAGGACTTGGAGGGGCTACTAATATATCATTAAATTTAGGAAAGAAAAAGCTTTTAAAGGCAGAAAGATATTTAGGGACAGCTTTTGCTTTAGGAACCATTATTTCTATTATTTCTACAATATTAGTAATTTTATTTATTGATAACTTAATCTCTATGCTTGGAGGAAGTGAAAATACTTTTAAATATGCTAAAGATTATCTTTTTATAATAGCTTTTGGATTTCCTGGTAATTTAATTGGATATATTACAAATACTATTATTCGTTCTGATGGTAATCCAAAAATGGCTATGGCTACTCTCCTTATTGGTGCTATAACAAATATCATACTAGACCCCATTTTTATTTTTTACTTTAATATGGGAGTTAAAGGAGCTGCTTGGGCTACAATTATATCTCAATATATCTCAGCTATTTGGGCTACTTCTTATTTTTTATCAAAATATAGTGGATTAAAATTAAAAAAAGAAAATATGAAACTACCTTTTTCAAAAATAAAAAGTATCTGTATTATGGGTGGTGCTTCTTTTTCCTTACAAATAGGAATTAGTTTAGTCAATTATATTTTTAATACCACTTTAAAAATTTATGGTGGAGATATGGCTATTGGAGCCATGGCTATTATTCAAGGAATTATAATGTTTATTACTATGCCTATTTTTGGAATAAATCAAGGACTTCTTCCTATTTTAGGATACAACTATGGTGCTCGACTTTTTCCAAGAGTTAAAGAAGCTTTATTCAAAGGGATTTTTGCTGCTACTGTAATTTGTTTATTAAATTTTATAACAATTCAATTTTTTTCTAAATATTTTATTTTTATATTCACTAAAGAAACAAGTCTTATAAATATTGCTGCTAAAGGGCTTAAAATTCAAACCTTTATGCTCCCTATTGTAGGGTTCCAAATTGTTTCTTCCATCTATTTCCAAGCAATTGGAAAACCTAAAATGAGTATGTTTATTGGACTTTCTAGACAAATTATTGTTTTAATTCCTTGTATTTTACTTTTATCCTCTTTATTTGGCCTTGATGGAATATGGTTTGCCGCTCCAACTTCCGATTTTATAGCAACTTTATTAACTTTTATTCTTGTTAAAAAAGAGTTACTTCATCTAAAAGAATTAGAAGAATTTGATAATAAATATAAAATGAATCAATAATATAAGTTTCTAAAAAAGAATAATTAAAAGTAACAAAATTTAATTATTCTTTTTTTATTATCATAATTTTTTTAAATATTTTTAATTCTAAAATATATGATATAATATAAAAAAGGAGGGAAAATGAAAAAAATTAATAAATTTATAGGTGCTCATGTATCTACTCAAGGTGGAGTTTCAAATTCTTTTATAAATGCTAATAATATTGGAGCTAAAGCCTTTGCTCTTTTTACTAAAAATCAAAGAAGATGGGAATCAAAACCATTAGAAAAAGAAGAAATAAAAAAATTTAAAGATTTTTTAGAAATATCAGAAATATCAGTTGAACATATTTTACCACATAATAGTTATCTTCAAAATTTAGGTAATCCTAATGAAGAAAAGAGACAAAAATCTTTAGACTCTTTTATAGATGAAATGGAAAGATGTAATCTATTAGGATTAAAATATATAAATATTCATCCAGGTAGTCATTTAAATGAAATTACTACAGATGAGTGTATCTCTTTAATTGCCGATTCTATAAATAAAGCCCATGAAATTATTCCTAATATAATAGTTGTTTTAGAAAATACTGCTGGACAAGGTACGAATATTGGTAGTAATTTTGAAGAAATTGGAAAAATAATTTCAAAAATAAAAGATAAAAATAGAATTGGAGTTTGCATTGATACATGTCATGCTTTAGCTTCTGGATATGAATTAAAAAATGAAATTGGTTATGAAAATACCATGGAAAATTTTGAAAAAAATATAGGTTTTAAGTACTTAAAAGGTGTCCATCTTAATGATGCAATGTTCGACACAGGTTCTAAAAAAGATAGACATGAAAGTATAGGAAAAGGAAAATTGGGAAAAGAATTTTTTATTAGATTTATGAATGATGAAAGATTTGATAATATTCCTATCATTTTAGAAACTATTGATAGTAATATATGGAAACAAGAAATCGAATATTTATATAGCTTAGTAAAAGACTAATTATTAATATTAAATAGAAAATATATTCTATATCTAATTTTAGATTTTAGTATAATTTATTATAATAAAATTAATTTTAATTATTTTATATCATATAAAAAAGTACGATTCTTATTGTACTTTTTTATTTATTAACTTAGAAATTAAATTGTATTTAAAAAATTTTACTAAGTTAATATATTTTAAATGATTTAGAAATATGATAATAAAATCTTTTAAATTTTAAAAAGAAGTATTAAATAAAAAAATAGGGATTATTAATTTAAAAATAAGAAAAGGACTAAATTTCTTTAGTCCTTTTTTATCTCTAATAATTTTTATTATTATTTGATAATTTCTGAAACAACTCC